>JACDEC010000516.1:1227-3022 GCA_013816645.1 Planctomycetota bacterium | reverse complement strand
GGCCGCGCTATGGCGCAGCCGGGCGAGCGCAGCGGGCTCGCCGCCGCTTTCCGCTTCCAGCCAGACTTCGAGGTCGGGCATGGCCACGTTCATGCAGATCGGGGCCAGGGAGTTGGCGCCCAGGATCCCGGGTACCGCGTCCCAGCCGTCCGCGTCGGCGATGCCGGCCAGCACCGGGCCGGCGAGCTGGATGCCAGCGTAACCGGCCGTTCGCAGTTCGCTGGCGACCTGCGGCAAGTCGCCGCGCATGCCGCCGGTGTGGTAGCCGACCAGCATCCTGGACTCACGCGCCCGACGAACGCGACGCCGCGAAGCGCGCCGGGCGCTCCGGCTTGCCGCTGGCCAGCGACGCCAGGATCGCCTCGTAGAGCGCCAGCGACTTCACCGATTCATCGACGCGACTCGGCACCGAATCGATGGTCCGGGTGCCAGCGAGGTGCTCGACGAAGGCGCGCATCTCGCCGATGAAACCGGTCTCCTCCATCGAGTCGCTGCCGGCGGTGCAGAACTTGGGGTCGTGGCCATCCTTCTGCGCGCCGTCGACGTGGTAGCGCATGAAGATCTGGTCGTCGATCGTGATCACGTGGCCGCGCTCGCCGAGGATCTCGGTGCGGTCGACCGGTCGGGCCCACGAGGCGCGCGACGAGAACATCATCGTGCCCACCGCGCCCGAGGCGAAGCGCAGGGTGATGGCGTAGCTGTCCTGGCCATGCGCGATCGCGTAGACCTCGTCGACCTCGCCGCCGACGTAGCAGACCATGTCGATGGGATGGCAGCAGAAATCGAGCAGGAACTGGCTGCGCGATTGACCGGGCAGGTTGTCCATCCAGCCCGAACAGCGCAGCACGTTGATCGCTACGACTTTCCCGAAAGCGGGCGTGGCCATGATCGCCTTGACCTTGTCCATCGCCCGGCCGTAGCGGTACTTGAAGCCGGTCATCACCAGCTTGCCGGCGGCGCGCGCGGCCTGGGCGACCTTCCAGGCGTCGGCGGCGGACGGCGCCGCAGGCTTTTCGGTGTAGACCGCTATGCCGCGCTGCAGCGCGAGCAGCGCCAGCGCGACGTGGGCCTCGGGGCCGGCGCAGACCACCAGCCCGTCGGGACGGACCTGGTCGAGCATGGTCGCGGCGTCGCTGAACGAAGACTCGCCGGCGAAGCGCCGGGCGTTGGCCGCGGCCAGGGCGGGATCGAGGTCGCAGACGCCGACCAGGCGCACGGGCAGCTTGGCGAAGCACGGGAAGACCCGGCTGGTGGCATGACGGCCGCAGCCGACGGCCGCGATGCGGACTTCCTTGGCGGCGGTGCTCATGCGGATCTCCCGGACTGGATGGATCGATTGGCGAGCGCGGCGGTGATGAAACGCAGGTCGCGCTCGGGGACGTCGCCGTAGTCGTAGCCGGCGAGGCGTTCGCCGTGCGACGGATTGAGGCAGATCACCGGACTGGTCCCGTCCGCGGCGACCTGGCGCACCACCTCGACGACCGGCCACGAGGCGTCCTCGAGCGACGTGCTCCAACGCAGCTTCGGCCCGGCCGCGGGATCGTTGCGCCCGCCCTTGAGGTGGACGTAGCCGATCAGGTGCTTCAGCCGGCGGTAGGTCGCAAGCGACGGCGGTTCGCCGCCCTCGTGCCAGAGATTCTGCACGTCCCAGGTGTACGAGCAGCGCTCGCGCCGGCCGAGTCGCGCGAAAAACGCGAGCACCTCGTCGGGCGTGGCGACCACGCAGCCCCAGACCTCGTTCTCGATGGTCACCGGCCAGCCAGCCGCGGCGAGCGCGTCGACTGCATCGCCGTAC
>JACDEC010000516.1:0-1217 GCA_013816645.1 Planctomycetota bacterium | reverse complement strand
CAGCAGCCAGGGCTGATCGCGGTCGAGCGCATCGACCGCGTTGCCGGCCGAGCGCGGGGCGGCGGAGCGGGCCATCAGCAGCCGGACCAGGCGCGGCTGGAGGATCCTCGCCAGCGCGATGACGCGCGGGATGCGCGCGAGGTGCTGGGCGCGGAAGTGTGCCTCGCCGTGCTGGATGTCGTCGAAGAACAGGCCGGTGGACATGCAGTGCACGGTCTGGCCGGCCGCGTCGATCAGGGCGCGCAGCCGGTGCGCCTCGTCGTCGGAGAGTTCGGCGATGGCCTTGCCGAAGATGCCGTCCTTGAGATCGAGGTCGCGCACCCCCCACTGGGCCTGGCGCGCGATCGCGGTGGCGATGTCCGGATCGGCCATGCCATTGAGCATGGTGACGCGCGGCACTGGCGGGATGGCGACGCTCATTCGCCCTGCACCTGGCGATGGGCGGAGCTGAACACGATCATCAGTTCGGCGTCGGTGTCGCCGATGTTGCGCGCCTGATGGGCCAGGTTGCGCGGGATGGAGATGGTGTCGCCCTCGCCGAGCTCGACCTCGCTCGACCCCGACAGGGTGTGGGCGATGCGGCCCTTCAGCACCACTAGCACCTCGTCGCAATTGGGATGCAGGTGGCGGGGATTGGACATGCCCGGCTTGAGCCGGCAGCGACCGACGGTCAGGTCCCGGGAATTGCCCAGCTCGGCGTTGGCGAACCAGCGCAGGTCGCCCCACTCGGCTTCGTGGGACTGGGCGCGTTCCCTGGTCAGGACCGTGGCCGTGATATCCGGGGTCGCTTGCGTGCCCATGTCGCCTCCGTCTTGTCGGTGTTCTGCCGGCGGTTCGCGACCGCGGGCGGATGGTGGAAGATCGCCAGCCACGTCGCCGTCTCGCTCACCGGCACGACGTCGTGTTCCTCGTCGGAGTCGAAGTACAGGCTGTCCCCAGCGGCGAGCGTCCAGGTCGTCGCGCCGACGCGGTAGTCGACCGTGCCGCTGAGCACGTGGACGAATTCCTGGCCGGGGTGGCGCAGCCCGCCGGCGGTGATCTCGCCGCGCTTGGCGGTGAACAGGAAGGGCTGCATGGCCTTGTCGGCGCGCTCGGCGGCGATCAGGCGGAACAGGTAACCCTTGTCGGTGCGTTCATCCGGGACCGCTGCGCGGGTCACCACGGTGCGCGCCGCGTGCTGGTCGTCGAGCAGGGTCGCGCCCGGCACGCGCCGCGCC
>JACDEC010000081.1 GCA_013816645.1 Planctomycetota bacterium | reverse complement strand
CGTCGACGCCGTTGAGCCGGGCGGCGAAGCGCACCGCGACCAGATCGAGCCAGCCGCAGCGCCGCGGACGACCGGTGGTGGCGCCGAACTCGCCGCCGCGCTCGCGCAGCGCGTCGCCGACCGCGTCCTTGAGCTCGACCGGGAACGGACCGCCGCCGACCCGGGTGCTGTACGCCTTGACGATGCCGATGACCTGGCCGAGGTGGCGGTGCGACAGGCCGGAGCCGGTGATCACCCCGCCGATGCCGGTGTTCGAGCTGGTGACGAACGGGTAGGTGCCGTAGTCGACGTCGAGCATGATGCCCTGGGCACCCTCGAAGAGGATGGTCTTGTCCGCTTCAGCGGCGCGATGGAGCATCGACGCGGTGTCGCGCACGAAGCCGGCGACGGTCCGGCACGCCGGCATCACCTGGGCGACGGCCTCGTCGACCGCGAGCTGGGTGACGTTCCAGGCGAGCAGCTGTTCGTTGAACAGCCGCAGGTGTTCGCGCAGGCGGCGTTCGAAGCCGACGAGATCGGCGAGGTCGCCGCAGCGCAGCCCGGTGCGCGCGATCTTGTCGCCGTAGCACGGGCCGATGCCGCGCAGGGTGGTGCCGACCTTGCTGTCGCCCTTGCGGTGCTCGACCGCGGCGTCCATCGCCTTGTGGTAGGGCAGCACGAGATGGGCGCGATCGCTGACCGCGAGCCGCTTGGCGAGCTCCTTGCCGAAGTCGCCGAGCTCGGCGAGCTCGCGCAGCAGGGCCAGCGGATCGATGACCACGCCATTGCCGATCACGCAGGCCGCGCCGGGGTGGAGCGCGCCCGAGGGCAGCAGGTGCAGGACGGTCTTCTTGCCGTCGACGACCACGGTGTGGCCGGCGTTGGCCCCGCCCTGGCAGCGCACGACGAAGTCGCAACGACCGCTGAGCAGGTCGATCACCTTGCCCTTGCCTTCGTCGCCCCATTGCAGCCCCAGGACGACCGTATTCCTCGCGCTCATGTCCCCGCCTCACCGCGCCAGGAGCCCCGGGAGCGGGACCGGCCGACGCAGGCCGGGGGTAGGGTATTCCGGCCCCCAGGCTGGCAAGACCATCGCCAGCGCCCGGTTCCCGGCGCCGACCCGGGAACGACACCCGGCGTCACCCCGCTGCACCCCCCGCCCGAGCCGGGGGTAAATGCTGGCAACTCCCAGTCCCCGGTGGCACAAACCCTGTCCATGGCCATCTCCAAGCCCGGACCCGACGACGGCGACCGCATCGACACCGCCACCGACGAATCGCTGAGCAGCACCATGGAGTTCATCGCCGCGGCCCGCCGGCCGCTGCTGATCCAGCGCCACCGCGCCCATGTCGAGGAGATGGAGGGCTCGCTCAGCGACGCGATGGTCGCCGGCACCCACGACAACGAGCGCCTGCAGGCGATGCTCAAGGTCATCGACAGCGAGAGCGAGCAGGACCGGGTGCGCAAGACCCTCAGGACGCTCAGCGAAGACGCCAACTACAAGGAGGCGAACCTGCGCGACGCGCTAATCGAGGAGCTCTGCCTGCTGCGCGAGGGCGGCTCGGTCGAACTGGCCACCCTGCAGATGCACGTCATGGGCCTCTACCGCCTGGTGCGCGCGCACTTCCTCGAACGCCTGGGCGAGGCGCCGTCGCTGGCCGAACTGCGCCCGACCCCGGTGGCGATGGTCGCGCGGCTGCTGGTCCCGGTTCCGCCGGAGTTCGGCTCTCCGCGCCTGGGCGCCAGCCAGACCTACACCCCGGCGTTCGCCGACCGTTCGATGGCCACGGTCAAGCGGCTGCGCAAGGGCGTCGCCGGCGACCAGCACTGGCAGGAATCCACCGGCGACCCGGTGCTGCCGCGCGAACTCGAAGAGCCGCTCGAGGGCCTGCCCGACGCCGAGCGCAAGGCGGCGCGCGCGCTGCTGGTGCGCGACCGCATCCGCAGCAAGTTCTACCGCGACGTCTTCCTGGTCTACCTCGACGTCAACGAGCTCGACCCCAAGGAATACGACGCCTACCCCACGCTGATCCGCTGGCTGGAATCGGTCGAAGCCACACCGCATCTGTACACCTTCATGCAGGGCCAGAGCACGGCTCAGAAGATCTACCGGCTCTCGCAGCTGCAGCAGAAGCTGATCCAGATCCACGAGATGTACGCGCGCGTCGCGCTGGCCTCGGACCATCCCACCTACCGCGACCAGTTCGTCGGCAAGGGCTTCCGCGAACGGCTGGCGATCCTCGCCAAGAGCCATTTCCCGCCCCTGCCGCTGACCCAGGAGCTGGCGCTATCGGCGATGCTCTGCCCGTTCAAGGCCTTCGCCGAATGGGTGCAGAAGCGGTTGGATGAGAAGGAGTTCGTGCTGCCTCCGGATCCGAAGAAATAGGTCCGGACGCAGGGTGGGCGCGCGCCCAGCCTGCGTCAGACACCTGTGTGAAACTCCCACACCAACGGCGGCTTCCCCCTGACGCTATACTCACGGTACGGCACGCTCGCCCCGACCGTCTGGAGGTTCCCATGATCCGTCTGCTCCTTTGCGCCTGCCTATCGCTGGTCCTGACCTCGCTGCCGGCGCTCGATACGCCGCTGATCGTCAACAGCCCGAACTCGCTGAACACGGTGATCATCAACCCGACGCTCGGGACGATGACGCTGTATTCGGTGCTCGATGGCCAGCTCAACCGCAAGGCCTCATCGAACTTCCTCGCCGACATCACCTACCTCGAGAACGTGGTCTACTCGCCGGACGTGCTCTACGCCAAGGATCCCGACGCCCCGCCGGTGCCGGCGCTGCAGCTCGGCAGCCTGAACAACTCACCGAACATGAAGGACATGCTCTTCAAGGTCATCGGCTCGGTGAAGCCGTCGAAGAAGGAATCGGCCGCCGGCGTGACTACCCTGCTGCAGCGCGCGCTGGCAGCCGAGAAGGAATTCTGGGGCGTCGAGCACAAGTTCGACGGCGTGGTCCGCGCCGCGCTGAGCAACACCTACCTGATGCTCGGGATCCCGAGCAAGCGCCTGCTCATGCTCTACGAGATGCCGAGCGAGAATTTCGTCCTGGTCGCCTACCACAACTACGGCCCCGAACTCTACATCCCGCAGACCTACAATTCGAATCCCAGCCCTGATCAGATCCTCGCCCAGCTGCCGGCCGACCTGCAGGAGGAGCACAAGGAGCAGCTCAAGGAGCAGATGGAGGCCCTGGTCTCCGCCAACGAGCAGGCGCTCAAGATCGCCGAGAGCGACCTGTGGATCGTCGCCGGGCAGGCCGACAAGTTCTTCGTCATCGACCTCGCCAACCAGCACGCCATGGCCTTCACCTACAACGGCAAGGAACTGCAGACCATGGGCGTCCGCAATCTCCAGGTCGACCTGATGATCCCCGCCGGCTTCCGTACCCAGCCCGACATCCAGGGCATCTTCAGGGAACTCGGCAAGGACCAGGTGCGCCAGCGCTGGATGAAGGACAACGGTTACGAGAACGACATTGTCGCCTTCAAGGCGCTGGTCGAACAGAAGGCCGCGGGCGCCAATGGCGGGAAGATCAGCACCTTCCAGGCCAACATCTTCCTCACCGGCGGTGGCGGCGACGTCACCCTCGACTTCGGCGACAAGCGCAAGGTCGCGGTCTACCGCATGCAGAACGCGCTCGACCTGACGTCGATCCGCGATTACACGCTCGACGTCGGCATCGCCATGCTCGACGCCGAGATCAACCTCACGGTGCTCGCCGGCAAGCTGCTGGAGCAGGCGCGCCAGCAGTGCAAGAACCGCAACTACCCCGCTGCCATCATCACCCTGACCAGCGCGTTGAAGATGAATCCGCGCCTGGTCAAGCAGGTCGAGAAGGATTTCGCCAAGGATATCGGCAAGCTGTCGGGCTGGCCGGAACTCATCGAAGGCGCGCTCGCCCGGGCCGAACAGCTCGACAAGGACGCCGAGGCCCGGCGGCAGGCTGCCAAGGACGAACGCGAGAAGAAGAAGCCCAAGAAGTGACCGCGGTTGCCCGCCGAAGGCGGGCGGTCAGCGCGATTTGAGGCGACGCGCCATCTCGCGCTCGACGTCGCGGGTCTGGGCGCGCTTGATCAGATCCTGGCGCTTGTCGCCGCGGTCCTTGCCCTCGCCGAGGCAGACCACGATCTTGGCCCAGCCGCCCTTGAAGTGCAGCTGCTCGGGGACCACGGTGCGGCCCTTGCCTTTGAGCGCGCCGGCGAGCTTGTCGAGTTCGCGGCGGTTGAGCAGCAGCTTGCGCGGCTGCGCGGCCTTGTGGCCGAACATCGCGGCCTGCTTGTATTCGCCGATGTGCAGGCCGTAGAGCCAGAGCTCGCCGCGGCCATCGAGATGGGCATGAGCGTCCGCCCACTGCACGTCGCCGCCGCGCAGGCTCTTCACCTCGCTGCCCGAGAGCACCATGCCGGCCTCCCACGACTCGACGACGTGGTAGTCGTGGCGCAGCTTGCGGTTGCGCAGGATGACCTGGACGTCGTCGGCGACGTCCTTGGCCTTGCCGCCTTTCTTGGCGCCGCCCGCCTTGGCGCTCACGCTGGGTACTCGTGCGTGCGGGGTGCGAGGATCATCCGGGTTGCGCGGCCTGCGGCTTGCCGGCGAGGAACGCCGCGACGGAATCGGGACGCCCGCAGTCCGCTTCGATCAGCCGGCCGCGTTCGCATCCCCCTTCGATCAGCACCAGGGTGGGGATGCGCTGCACGCGCCACACGGGATGGATCCGGTAGGGATGAGCGGGGACGTTCTTCCAGGCGCTACGCTCGCCGACCGGGCATTCGTGGAGCACCAGGTCGGGACGCAGCGTGGTGCAGGCGCGGCGCAGCACGGGATCCGCGGTCACGCAATCCGGACACCAGCTCGACCCGGTCTGGGGGTCCTCGCTGCCGAAGAAGAGGAACAGGGCGCTGCCACCGGTACCGACGATCGCGGCCAGCGCGGTCTCAGCCTCGGCGGGGGTGGCACAGCGGGCGATCGGCATGGGCCGCACCCTAGGGCCACCGCCCAGTGTCGGAATCGCAAAGGCCCGCCAACACTACCGGGATGCGCCCAGGGCGGCCATGGTAGTCCGTCACACCTCGGCACTTAGATCGGCTCGCGTGGATTGACACGTGCCCCGGGCGGCGGACCCTCTATGACTGGCTCCAGCCCATGGCCGACACGTATACGCTTATTCTGCGCGAATGTACGGAAGCAGCGCGTTCCCATGTCGCCCAATTCCTCGGCAAGGCCTTCAGCCTCAAGGACAACACCTCGGCGACCATCGCGGGGTCGGCGCCCATCGCGTTGCTGTCGGACCTGACCATCGAAGAGGCCGCGGCGATCCAATTGGTGATGTCCTCGATCCATGCGGATGGGGTGACCATCCAATTCAGCCGCGAAGCTCCCGAGGATCTGCCCAAGATCGACTGGCCGCGTCGGCCGCTGGTGTTCAAGCGCGAGATCGCCGAGTACGTCCGCGATCTCGCGATGCCGCTCCCCTGTCCCGACTGCGGCAAGCTGCATCCGCTGATCCGCCTGCTCGCCGATCGCCTGATGCAGCGCTGGGGCGGATCGACCTCGATGGTCTACCAGCCGCACGAGGCCGACCGGGCGTCGCCCCTGACGGCGTCGAGCGTCCCGGCCCGCCAATCCCCGAACTCGCGCGAGTTCCACGGCTCGTCGATGCCCGAGATCACCCCGTTCTCGAACGAGGTGCTGCCTCCGACTCCGAGCCCGGCGACCGCCAAGCCACAGCGGCCAGCTGCGGCGGCAGCCCCGGCAGCGCCAGCGGCAGCCGGGTCGGACGATGCAGTCACCCGCTTGAACGAGCTCTTCCCCGAGGAAGAGGGCATGGCGACGACCGGCAACTTCATCCCCAACAACAACGACATCACCAACATCCTCAATCGCCTGCTGCCCGACGAGGAGAGCAGCGCCCGCACCGGCGCGCCCAGTTCCGGCCGCCTGACCGCCATGCCCTCCTCGGGCTTCTCGGTGTTCCTCGCCAAGATCGGTGACGAAGCGCGCCGCGCCAAGGCGGTGCCGCTGCTCGCCGAACTCGGCAAGATCAGCAACGAGGAAGCCGACGCGCTGAGCAAGAAGGTCATCATCCCGGTGCTCAAGGGCGTGACCAAGGACGAGGCGGAAGCGGCCAAGCAGCGTTTCGCGAAGATCGGTATTCTGGCCCGTGTGAAGGGCGCGGAAACCGCGGCGTAGCCGCGGTTTCCTGTATTCCGCGTCCTTCTCACGTGTGCGCGAGGCCCAGCGACAGTCGCCTCCACGCAGGCGCCCCGCGCCGAGTAAGGCGACGTAAGCGTCCAGTCCCGCTCGTGGCACCACAAGTCAGTCAAACCTCACGTCGTTAGGCAACGACAAGCACCCGAGGACACCAGCCTCCCAACGCAGGCGCGCATCTCCGGCACTCCTGCGGAGCGCCTGCGGGGCGACCTAAACCAACGCCCCCCGCAACCTCTTCACCGCCCCCGCCCGATCCTTCGCCAGCATCAACGCCTCCCCCACCAGCACCGCGTCCACCCCTGCGCCCTCCAGCGCCAGGCAGTGCTCCCTGGTGAAGATGCCGCTCTCGCTGACCACCACCCGCCCGGCGCCGAGCAAGCCGGGCAGCAGGTCGAAGGTGGTGTCGAGCGACAGGCTGAAATCCTTGAGATTGCGGTTGTTCACGCCGACCAGATCCGCCTCGACGCGCACCGCGACCACCGCTTCGTCGACGTCATGGACCTCGACCAGCACGTCGAGGCCGATCTCGCGCGCGAAACCCTGCAAGTCGCGCAGCCGTCCCTGCTCGAGACAGGCGACGATCAGCAACACCGCGTCGGCGCCGGCCAGACGCGCCTGGGCGATCTGGCGCTCGTCGACCACGAAATCCTTGCGGATGATCGGCAGGGCCACCGCCGCGCGGACGCGCTCGAGGTCGGCGAGCGAACCGAAGAAGAAGCGCTGGTCGGTGAGCACGGACAGGCAGTGCGCGCCGCCGAGCAGGTAGTCGTATGCGATCAGCACGGGATCGTAATCGGGCATGAACACGCCGCGTGACGGGCTGCCCTTCTTGCATTCGGCGATGACATGCACGCTCTCGCCCGGTGCGCGTTTGAGCGCCGCGCGGAAGCCGCGGCACGGCGGCAGGTCGCGCAGCGCCAGCCGATCGACCGCGGGCAGGGCGGCGATCTCGATGCGTTTGTGGGCGACGATCTCGTCGAGGATCATGAGGAGCGGCAGACTAGCAGGCTGCTGAAAAACAGCAGCCTGCTAGACGCATTCGGATTCCGCGGAGCGCGCATGCGTCGAATTTCCGAGAAATCCGCTGGCTATTGGACAGTGCGTTTCCGGGGGCGTCCCCCCAGGACCCCCAGCCGGATGCCTCTGCAGCATCCTGCTATGGACATGGGCCGACGGGTGAAGCCCCAGACCACGAGCCTCATGGAGGGAAGGCACGCGAAACGCAGGAAACGGAAGGCCTTGTGCAGGATCGCGCATGGAAATGCGCGCCCGCCGCAGATCATCACCACCGTCGGCAGCAGCTTCCAGAAGCCGACGGGAGCAACGATGTACACCACCCATCCCCACCAGGTCATCAGCGACGCGCAGTTCGCCCAGCTCATCGAGCAGGGCTTCCTGATCCTGCCGCGCTACATCCGCGGCGAGGAGCTCAGCGAACTGCAGGCCGCCCAGCGGCGCGTGCTCAGGACCTGGGAACAGGCCCAACAGGATCCCAAGCTGGTCGAGGCGCGCTGCGAACTCACGCCCTACCCGTGGAGCGACGCGCGCATGTCGCGCCTCTACCTGCATCCAGAACTGGTGAAGCTCGGGCAGCGTTTCCTCAAGACCGAGGACGTGGTCGCGCGGGTCGGCTACATGCTCGCCCGCTATCCCGGCTTCACCTCTGGGGACACCGGCCATATCGACAACGGCAACAATTCGCTACTCCCGCGCACCACCAGCGCCCGCGAATACGGCCAGATCGGTTTCTGGATCCACCTCGACGAGGTGCAGCCCGGTCAGGCGCCCCTGTTGCTGGTGCGCACCAAGGACGGTCAGGATCTGAGCAAGGCGGTACCGTTCGTGTGCCCGGAAGGTTCGATCGCGATCTTCAGCAACTACACCTTCCACGCCTCGAGCCCGTTCACCGCCGCCGACGGTCAGCGTTTCGCCTGGGGTTTCGGTCTGGGCCGAGCCGACCACCATTTCGAAGGCCTGCTCAGCTTCACTTCGCACGGTCAGCATCCCGTGATCAAGCAGGTCGTCAGCGCGATGACCGCCCGCGAACGCACCATGATGCACTTCCCGCCGCCCAACCATCCCTACTACACCAGGCAGACCCTGGTGGCGCTCGAAGAGCAGTATCCCGGCTGGAATGCGCGCGGGGAGTATCCGGCGATGGACGAGAGCTTCGAGCCGGCGAAGAGTGGGACCGCCCAGGGCTGAATTCGGCGACGCGAGCGCCTGGTGCTCCCCCGCCATGCCCTGCGCTGCGCTCTCGCGGCGTTCCTCGGCCGGGGCGGCCTGCGGGGACGCCGCTGCCGCGCTGCTCAGGCACCCCTGCGGGGCGCGCTGCGCGCGTGGCTCAGCGCTGCCGCGCTGCTCGGCACCCGGCTATGGCCGGGCGGGCGGCAGTGCCGCCCGTGGCTCAGGATCAATCGTTGAGCGCGCGCTCGGCCCTGGGGTAACTGCCGAGGATCTCGAGCGTTGAGGCGTGCTTGCCGAGTTCGGCCACCGCCGCCTTGATCGCGTCGCCGCTGTGGTGACCGATCAGGTCGATGAAGAACAGGTATTCCCAGGGCCGGCGGCGGCTCGGGCGGCTCTCGATGCGGCTGAGGTTGATGCCGGCGCGGTGGAACGGGACCAGCGCGTCATAGAGCGCGCCCGGGCGATCCTGCACGCCGAACATCAGGCTGGTCTTGTCGTTGCCGGTCGGTTGCGCCGCTCGGCTGGCCGGGCCGATGACCACGAAGCGGGTCATGTTGTTGGGGTTGTCCTGGATGTCCGACGCCACCACCGGCAGTCCGAAGGCCTTGGCCGCCTGTTCATTGCCGATCGCCGCGGCGCCGGCCTCGGTGGCCGCGCGCTCGGCGCCCTTGGTGGTCGAGACGATCTCGATGAGTTCGCGTCCCGGTAGGTTGGCCGCGAGCCACGCCCGGCACTGGCCGAACACCGTGTGCTTCGAGTACACCCGCTTGATCTGGTCGCGCGGGCATCCCGCCATCAGGTGGTGGCGGATCTTGAGGTGCAGCTCGTTGATGATGCGCAGGTGGGTGGCGAGGAACGCGTCGATGGTGTCGGTGATGGTGCCATCGGTCGAATTCTCGATCGGCACGACCCCGTAGTCGGCGTGACCGCGCTCGACCTCGGCGAACACCGTGGCGATGTCCTCGACCGAGGTGTAGGCGACGCTGTCGCCGAACTTCAGCGTCGCCGCGAGGTGGGTGAACGCGCCGGGCTGGCCGAAGTGGCAGATGCGCAACGGCTGCTCGAGCGCCAGGCTCGCCGACATGATCTCGCGCCAGATCGCCTGCAGCGCCCGATCGGGCAGCGGCCCCGGATTCAGGCTGGCCAGCCGGTCGAACACCTGCTGCTCACGGTGCGGCACGAACACTGGCGCCCCGGTCGTCGCCTTCGCCGTCCCGATCTGCCGCGCCAATTCCGCCCGCCGCGACAGCAGCCGGATCAACTCCTGGTCGATCGCATCGATCTGCGTCCGACACGCGGCGAGGTCGCTGGGCAGGGGTTCGGGAGTGGCCATGGCAGCGCGATCATGATGGGGTCCGGATTGGCTGGTCCAGGGGCGCTCACAACGTCGGACACCACGAAGAGAGGAATCGAATCAACTCGATCCTTCGGTGGACCAAGCGGGGTCCAGGGGCGCAGCGCCCTGG
>JACDEC010000515.1 GCA_013816645.1 Planctomycetota bacterium | reverse complement strand
ATGCGGGCTAGTGTCTCGTTTCAGAAATATCTAGCCATGAATTCTCGGACGTGATTCGCTGTCTCGTGACCTGGCGGAGAACGGCGGCATGGGTTGGGTAGGGGCGGTGCGAATCGAGTTGAATGACACCGAGCGCCGCGAACTCGAAGCCCGGATGCGGCGGCGCAAAATCGCGCGCGCCGATGCGGTGCGGGCCGAGATCGTGCTGCTTGCTGCCAGCGGTATGACCAACCTCGCCATCGCGGCGCAGCTCGGCGTCACCCGGCCAACGGTGGCGACCTGGCGCAAGCGGTTTGCGACCTCCCGCCTGGACGGCCTGCTGGACGAGCCACGACCGGGAGCGCCGCGCAAGATCGGTGACGAGAAGATCGCCGAAGTGGTGACGGCGACGCTGGAGACGATGCCCGCGGCGGCGACGCATTGGAGCACGCGCTCGATGGCCAAGGCGTCTGGGCTGTCGGTCTCGACCGTGCATCGCATCTGGCGGGCCTTCTCGCTCCAGCCGCATCGCAGCGAGACCTTCAAGCTCTCGACCGACCCCCTGTTCGTCGAGAAAGTGCGGGACATCGTCGGCCTCTATCTCGACCCGCCGGATCGCGCGCTGGTGCTGTGCATCGACGAGAAATCGCAGATCCAGGCGCTCGACCGCACCCAGCCACTGTTGCCGATGCGCCCCGGGCAGGCCGAGCGGCGCACCCATGACTACAAGCGGCACGGCACGACCTCGTTGTTCGCAGCCCTGGACGTGAAGGCCGGGACCATCATCGGCAAGTGCATGCCCCGCCACCGCGCGGCCGAATTCCGCCGCTTCCTCGACGCAGTCGAGCGCCGCGTGCCCGGCGACCTCGACATTCACGTCATCATGGACAACGCGTCGAGCCACAAGACCAAGCTGATCCACGACTGGTTCGCCCGGCGTCCGCGCTGGCACCCCCACTTCACGCCAACTTCGGCATCCTGGATCAACCAGGTCGAGCGGTTCTTCGGGCTGCTCACCGAGCAGCAGATCAAGCGAGGCGCCCACCGCTCCACCAAGGAACTGGAAGCCGCCATCGACGCCTATGTCGATGCCCGCAACAAGGACCCAAAGCCGTTCCGCTGGACCAAGACCGCCGACGACATCCTCGCATCCATCCAGCGGTTCTGCCGACGAACCACCGAAGTCCAGGCACAATGTGGATAGGAACTTCAGAATCGGGACACTAGCCCGCATTTCTCACAGGCCTCTGTGACGTAGGCACCTGCTCGTGGTCCTGAGCCCTTGCGTATCGGCTTGGCGGCCCCGGATCGTCGAGGACGCCGAGTTCAGGGCACGGCTCTCCGGCACCGTCTTCGTGGCGGCGTTGCTTGTGGGTATGAGGCTTGCGGTGTCTGGTTCGTAGGGGCCGTTCTGCGACTATCGCAGCCGGGCGTGAGCCAGCGCGAATTCATGCTGCCATGGGCAGGCGGAAGCCATCGCGATGCTGACCCGGCGGACGCTGATGCGCACCAGCGCCCCGATTTTGAGCAGCTTGAGCCGGAGGGTGCCACAGGTGGCGGTGGCGAACTGGGTGTGTGCCAGCCCCATGCGTCGCAACGCGCAGAGCAGCACGTAGGCGGCTGAGGCGAACCACAGGCGGAGTTGGTTGGCGCGCATGGTGGCCGCCGAGGTGCGGTCGGAGAGCAGGTCGAGTTGGCATTCCTTGATGCGGTTCTCCATCTCGCCGCGGGCGCAGTAGACCGCCTCGTAGAGATGCCGCGCCTTGGCCTCCTCGCGCTTGAGCGAGGTGACCACGAAGCGGGGGTTGGCCTCGCCGCCGGTCCACTCGGCTTTGCCGATGATGCGCCGGGTTCGGCTCCAGCTGTCCAGCGTGGACCAGGTGAAGTCGCGGAAGCGGCGGGCCGGTTTGCCGCTGGCCTCGGCCTCAATGCGAGCTTGGGCCATCTCGGCCTCGATCTCGGCCACCAAGCGGGCGTTGCGGGCCAGGCCGAACAGGTGATCGACCCGGTTCTGCTCGCACCAAATCATCATCGCCTCCCGCGCAAAGCCGCTGTCGGCGCGGAGCAGGATGCGAACCCGCGGCGAGCGCGCACGAACCTGCCTGACGATGCGGGCGATCTCCTCCACCGACCCGGACGCGCCGTCGATGTTGGAGCGTCGGAGCTTGGCAGCCAGCAGGTGGCGGCCACAGAACACGTAGAGCGGCAGGTAGCAGCAGCCGTCGTAGTAGCCGTGGAAGAACCGGCCCTCCTGGTGCCCATGCAGCGGGTCGTCGGTGGCGTCGAGATCCAGCGTGATCTGCCTGGGCGTCCTCTTGTGCGCATCAAGGAACAGATCGACCAGCAGCGCCTCAATCGCGTTCGGGTCGGCGGTCAGCTTGGCTGAGCGGGTCGGCTCCGGGCGGCTGAGCTCCAATCGGTTCAGCGTGCTTTTGCCTGCCAGCGGGGCGCAGTCGGATCGCCGGGCGGCAAGCTTGCCCGCGAGCACCGCCATGACCGGGTCGTGGCGGAGTTCGTCGTGGTCGATCAGGTCCTCGTAGCCGAGCGCGATGCCGACGACGCGCCGAGCGCGATGCCGACGACGCGCTGCATGACCAACGTCTCGGCGTCGTGCTCGACGAACGCCGGATTGCGCGCGTCGGTGAAGCAGGCGGCGAGGCGCCGGGTCAGGCCGATCACCCCATCAGCCGCCCCGAGCAGCAGCGCGCCCGCGTCGGACGTGATCCGCCCGCCGTCGAACGAGGCGACCACGGCACGGCCTTCGACCCGTGCAAAGTCGAACAAGGTCGGGCTACACTCTGTCGGCACCGGGAACCTCCTCTGCTCAGCGGCAAGGCTTTGTCGCAGAAGAACTTTCGCCGATTCAGAGGCCCGGTGCACCTACGCCCGTGAGAAATGCGGGCTAGGGCCGGAGCCGAAACAACCGCGTCAGCAATCGGGGTTTCGTGCTTCTATGGTGCAGTTCCATCCGCCATGGAACTCGGCTGGGGTGATGTTGAGGCTGGCGATCTGCTCGTCGGACAGCTTGGTGCCCTTCTCGTAGGCGTTCTGATCCAG
>JACDEC010000080.1 GCA_013816645.1 Planctomycetota bacterium | reverse complement strand
TCGGCGGGACCGAACAGCTCCGGGGTGATCAGCACGTTGACGATATGCAGCTCGCCGCGATCGACCTGGTAGGAATGGGCTTCGCCCGGCCGCATGACGTAGACGTCGCCGGCGATGATCGGATAGGGATGGTCGTGGATGACGTGGATGCCGCGGCCGCGGCGGATGTAGACCAGCTCGTGGAAATCGTGGGTGTGCGGCGCATTGATGCCGGTGTGCACGCTGTGCAGCACGGCGAGCGGGAATCCGGGATCGCGCTGGTGCGCAGACAGGCGGACGATGTGCATGCGATCGGGCATAGCCGCATCTTGACCGTGAAAAATACCAATGCGACCGTGAAGGTCCGGAGAAATCACGTTCCCGGCCCCTAGAATGCCCGGAATCGCTACCAGGAATGACCCAATGCCGGCCACCGCCACCCTCCCCACCACCACGCTCAGGACCTACGCCGCGACCGACGTCGCCGGCATGCAGGCCGGGATGGAGGAGGACGGCTATGTCATCATCCCCGGGGTCATCGACCGTGCCGAGGTCGCTGAGGTGAAGCGTCGCATCGATGAGCTGCGGCCATTCGGGTACGACTGCTTCGATCCCGGGAAGAAGCAGGTCGACCACTATAAGAACGTCTTCAACCGCTCGCCGTTCTGGCTGCCGTACCTCGACAAGCCGGGCGTGATCGACGTGGCCGAGAGCGTGATGGGCGCCGACTGCCACATCATCGGCATGACCGGTTGGCGCTCGCCTCCCGGCGTCGGTGGCTGGGGCATGCACATCGACCAGCAGTTCTTCCCGGTCGAGGAGGAGCTGCTGGTCAGCGGGCGCATCAAGCTGCCGGTGATGCTGGCGACTGCGCACTTCTACCTCAACGACATGACGCTCGACCTGTGCCCGACCTGGGTGGTGCCCGGCTCGCACAAGTCCGGCCGCGGCCCCGGCGCCAAGCCGGGCGAGGCGCGCTACGGCTTCGTCGCGGGCGACGAGCGCAGCTGGCGCGGCCAGGAGGCGGTGCCGGTGCTGGTGAAGGCCGGCGACGTGATGATCTTCCGCAGCGAGGTTTGGCACACCGGCTCGAAGAACCAGACCGCCGACCAGACCCGCTACCTGCTCCAGGTCCATTATGGCCGGCGGATGATGGCCCAGAAATTCAGCCCGTACCTCGATTTCCGCTTCAACCACGAAGTGGTGGCGCAGGCGACGGCACGCCAGCGGCGGCTGCTCGGCGGCCACCAGCCGGGCGCGTACGACTGACCGCGAGCGCCTTCAGCGCAGAGCCGGCGGCCGTGGCGACGTTGGAGTCGACTCCGAGACCTGAACATGGCGGGGTTGCCGGGCCTTGACCGGACCTCGGCAGCTAAAAACTGATCGTTGCGTGCCCAGCAACGAAACATCGACCTCAGCCGTGGAGAACGCCCTGCGGCTCCAGATCGAGGCCTTGCGCGAGCAGCTGCTCATCGAGCGGGCCGAGCGTGCGGCCGAACGTGAACGCGCCGCGCTGCTCGAGGATTTCATCGAGAACGCCTCGATCAGCCTCCACTGGGTCGGTCCCGATGGATCGATCCTGTGGGCCAACCAGGACGAACTGGACTTTCTCGGCTACGCCCGCGAGGAGTACGTCGGCCGCAACATCACCGAGTTCCATACCGATCAGCGGGTCATCAGCGACATCCTCTGCCGATTGGGACGCAATGAGACGTTGCGGAACTACGAGGCGCGGCTGCGCTGCAAGAACGGCGACGAGAAGACCGTGCTCATCAACTCCAACGTCCTGTGGCGGGACGGGACGTTCGTCCACACCCGCTGCTTCACTCGCGACATCTCCGACATCAAGCGCCAGGTGCTGGCCACGCGGGAATCGGAGGAGCGCTACCGCGCGTTGATCGAGCAGGCCAACGACGCCATCTTCGTCGCCGACGCCGAGAGCGGGATCATCCTCGACGCCAACCGGCGCGCGGAGCACCTGCTGGGGCGGCCGATCGCCGAGATCAAAGGCATGCACCAGACGCACCTGCATCCTCCGGAGATGCTCGATGCCTACGGTCGGATCTTCCGCGAGCACGCCGCCGCCGGCGGCGGCATGCTGGTGAAGGACATCTTCGTCCAGGACGCGTCGGGTCGCCACGTCCCCGTCGAGATCAGCGCCAACGTCATCCCGCTCAACGGCAAGCCCGCCCTCCAGGGCATCTTCCGGGATGTCACCGAGCGCAAGCGCGCGGAGGCGGAATTGGCGGAGAAGACCGCCGAGCTGACCCGATCGAACGCCGAGCTGGAGCTGTTCGCGGCGACCGCCTCCCACGATCTGCAGGAACCGCTGCGGATGATCTCCAGCTACCTGAACCTGCTCGAGCGGCGCTGCGGGGCGGCATTCGATGAGCGCGGGCACGGGTACATGAAGCAGGTCTGCGATGCGGCGCTGCGCATGCAGAACCTGGTCAGGGCGCTGCTCTCCTACGCCAAGGTCGGCCAAGGCGAGCTCGCCTTCGAGCCGGTGACCATGCTCACCGCCCTGAGCGAGGCGGTGGAGCACCTCGAGGACAAGGTCGCGGCGACGCGCGCGCACATCGCGTTCGACGATCTGCCGATCGTCAGGGGCGATCGGACGCTGCTGGTGCAGCTCTTCCAGAACTTGATCGGCAATGCGCTCAAGTTCTGCGACGGCCGCGACCCGAAGATCCGCATCGATGCGCGGGACTCGGGCAAGGAATGGACCTTCACCGTGGCCGACAACGGCATCGGCATCGACCAGGCCGACCAGCAGCGCATCTTCAAGGCATTCGAACGCCTGCACGGCCCCAGCCGCTACGCGGGAACCGGCCTCGGATTGGCGACCTGCAGGAAGATCGTCGATGTGCACCGTGGCCGCATCTGGGTGGAGTCCACGCCTGGCGTGGGCTCGACCTTCTGCTTCACCATCGGCAAGGAGTAGGAGGGGGCCTCGCCGCTGGGAGCGCTGATCGCTGACCGCCTACCTACGGGTCTTCGCGTACAGCGCTCGGCGCAGGATTGCGGTGCTTGTCAATGCAGCTTGGCAATGAGGAGCACCATCCAGGATCGTCGGCATGCGCCGACTCGCTCAGCTGGCACGTCTGGCTACCCCATGATCCGCTGGTTCGTTCACATGGCAGTCATCGTCTGCGCCCTCGGTGGGTGCTCCCGGCCTGGGGCGTCGGCGCGCGCGATTCCCTACTCCGTGCTTGCCTCCGCTGACCATCGCCGACCTCGCATCCTGGAATGACCCGTGGGCGAATCGCGGTCGACGCATCCTGTTCGTGGGGACGGTCGAAATCGTTCGCGACGAACCGCTCGTCACGACCGGCGCCACTGGCGTTTCGTTCGCAAAGGCGCACCTGCTGAATGTCGAATCATCCGAACTCCTGCGCGGCGAGACCGTGGTTGTCGACGGGATCCTGGTCGACAACGCCTACAGCGCGCTGTTCGTTTGCGTCCTCCGGGTCTGGTCCGGCACCTGCGTTTCCTTGCGGCGCGAACCGCCCGCTGGGGTAGTCGAACGCTTGCCGATGGGATCCATGACGGTGTCGTGGCCAAACCACCCGCTGTCGTGGCCGAGCCACCCGCTGCCATCCGCGCGTGCCGCGATCGCCGATATCGCGCGCCACAGCGGCTTCCGGATCAGCGTCGTCGAGCCCACCTCGGAGCCGCACCGCTGGAGCCAGTCGATAAACCTGCCTCACGTCGTGGGGGATCTCCGCATATGTCTCGACCTGTTGCTCACCGAGGTGAACCGGACGTGGGGCCGACGCTTCGTCTGGCGTATGACCGCCGACCGCGAGATCACGATCAGCGAGGAAGTCGAGCAGCCTGATCCGCAGTGAACGCGGCGAGCGGCGCTCCGGCGCTGACTTCGAAAAAATAGGACGACGGATTGCGACGGGACTGGATAGCATCCACCAGATCTCCGGGCGCATCGCACGATGGCCGGAGTGGATGTCCTCCCTGCTTGACCGCTTGCTCACCGTCGGAGTGAATCGATGCGTCTGCGACCCCATGCTCGTCCTGTCCACATCGCCTGCGCACCAGCGCGACCGGCGGCGCGCCCAGCCATCGTCCTCCTGCTGCTGATCGTGGCGGCCGCCATGGCGGTGTCGTTCACGGGGTGCAAAGGCCCCCACGGCGGACCTCGTCTGCCATCGCCAGGCCACCTCAAGTAGGATTCGGGCGACCGTCGAGCGGACGCCGCACTCCGTCGCGCAGCGTGCCGTGCAGCGGATGGCGGTGTGGTGAACGCAGGGCCAGATCTTCGTGGACGGGAACCGCGACCATCGTCCTCTCGGCGTGGCCGCAGGATTTCGCGTCGAACGGCCTCCCGGCCCTGGTCAGGCAGCCTTTGGCGGGGCGACATCGCGGATGCATAATAGCCGCCGCCGTCGCTCGGACGTGACGATCCTGAGCGTCATGAAGTTGGCTTGAAGGGTCGAGATCCCGACTTGGTACGCTAACAAGCATGCCCAACACCACTCCAACCCACATTCCGATGATCGTCTATGTGGAAGACAATGCCGGCGATGCCCTGATCCTGGGTGAAACCCTGCGTGAGCGCGGGCACTCGGTTGAACTCAAGGTGATCGATCACGGCGAAAAGGCCCTGCGTTACTTCGAGTTGAAGGCGAAGGTCAAGGATGTGCCGCCCCCGCATTGCATCCTCCTCGATGCCCACCTCCCGATCATCACTGGCAGTCACCTCCTTCGCTTCATCCGCGGCGCGGAGGCGTACCAGGACACTCCCGTCTACATCTTCGCCCCCGAGGCGAGCTACAAGGACCTCATCCAGACCCACCTGGTCTCGAAGGAGACCTTCCTCACCAAGCCGAACTCCTGGGAAGGTTTCCTCGCCCTGTCCGACCTGCTCATGGCCAGTGCCCAGGCCAAGCAGGACAACGTCCCGGCCACGTCGACGGACTCCGACCCGGAGGTGCATGCGATAGGCGCTTTGCGCCGACAGGACACCAGGGAGCAGCGCGAATTGGCGAACCTGGGCCCAGGCGGGGTCCAGCGCTGAATATCTGCGGCTTCTAGGCCACCAACGCCATGGAGTGGACTGCCCCGGATTTCTTGGCCTCCGCGCCAACGGACCCGCCCTGTTCGGACTTCAGCTTGGTGTACTTCGAGCGCCGCAGGTGAAGGATTCTCGCAGACGAGACTGGAGTGCTGGGGATAACGCAGCCCAGGAGGATTCAGGCAGTGCCGGATGTGGACTTAGGTTCGGCTATGACCTGCGAGAGGTGATGAGCGAAGGCCACTTGGCCATCCCAGTCAGCTGGCTTGACGACGTATTCGACCGCTCCGAGCCGCAATGCCTCGATCTGGTCTTCACGCCTCGATGAAGACGACCAGACGATTACTGGGATTCGCTTCCAGTCGGCGGTCTCGCGGATCAGGCGCAATGCCTGAAGCCCGTTGATGACCGGCATGTTGATGTCGAGCAGCACGACATCCGGGGTCGGCATCTGCGCGAAACCGCTTTGCTTGGACAGGAAGGCGAACCCCTGGACTGCGTTTTCGACCGAGAAGACCTCGATTTTCACGTCGATCTCGCGCAGCGCCTCGCGCATGAGGTCCACGTCAGCCCCGTTGTCGTCGATGATGAGGATTGAGGCCATCGAGATGCTCCAAGTACGGAGCAAGGCGATGGTTGATCGCGGGCATTCCGACCTCCCAGCATGCAGATCGGGAGCGGCTCGACTCAAACTATTTTTCCGCTATCGAGCGCGTTCCCTCAGCTCCCGTGCCTGCCTACCTCAGGCGGAGACTCCTCGAGCGGGGCCGCATACCACACCCTCTGCCACTTCGACAAGGCGAGCTAGGTCAGTTCCACAGGGGCTTTCCCGTACGTTTGAAAGCCTGGCATACGGTGCGGCCAGACGTAAACGTTGCGTCCGTCATGATCACCGCCACGCCATCCTCACTGCGCACGACCACGGGGTTGTCGCCGGTGGAGGTGGACTGCGCGCGGTCTCCAGCCGCGCACGCCGCGGCCCAGCCATGAACGAGCCCTGCATCGTCATCATCGACGACAATCCGGCCGACATCGAACTGGTCGGCATCGCTTTCGGGATGCGCGGGATCAGCGTCCACATGCGCACAGCGGGCGATGGCGAGCAGGGCATCGCGCTGCTCGCCCGTCTCGAAGGCGAACGTCTCATTCCGCGCCTCGTGCTGCTCGATCTCAACATGCCAGGGGTGAGCGGCTTCGAGGTCCTCGCGTTCATCCGCGGGCGCGCGGCATTGGCGACGATGCCGGTGATCGTGTTCTCGAGTACGACCGCCCCGCGCGATCGCGTGCGCAGCATCGAGCTGGGCGCTACCGATTTCATGGCGAAGCCGGACGATCTGTCGGCGCTGCTGGTGCTGGTCGATCGGCTCGGCATCTACGTGACGGGACCAGCGCCATGAGAAGCCGTCGCTGGCTGACCGCGATGATCGCCGTCCTCGTGGTGGTGGGCGCCGGAGTCGCTGTGGCCATGGTGCGCGATCGCGTCGACCGACCGCTGCGCATCGTGCGACTGGCCACTCCCACCCAGTCGCTGTCCGCCGGCATCTTCCTCGCCGAGGCGCGCGATGCCTATCGGGCCCAGGGCCTCGATGTGCGCATCCAGGCCTACGCCACCGGCAAGGACGCGCTGGATGCGGTGCTAGCGGGCGAGGCGGATCTCGCGACCTCGGCGCAGACCCCGCTCATGCATGCGGTTATCGCTGGTGAACACTTGTCGGCCTGGGCGGTGATCGGGGAGGCTCGCAACGCGCATCGGATCATCGCCCGAGCCGACCGTGGCATCCGCGAGGCTGCGGATCTCGTCGGAAAGACCATGGCCACACCGCGTGGAACCACCGGTCAGATCTTCGCGCTGAACTATCTCAACTATCACGGGGTCGACCCGGCGACGGTCACGCTGGTTCACGGTGCCGCCGACGCCACGACGGAAATGCTGACGTCCGGACAGGTCGACGCCGTCTGTGTCTGGGATCCGTATGCCGCTCGCGCCGAGCGTGCTCTCGGCGATGCCGTCGTGCTGTCCCAGGACTCGCTCTACCAGTTCGGGTGGATCCTGATCGGTCGTCCCGAACTCAGGTCGACCGGTGCGGTCGATGGGATCCTGGCGGCGCTGTTCTCGGTCTACCCCGATCTCCAGACCCTGGATGCGGTCGAGATGGCGGAGTTGGCGCGCCGCTGCGGCAGCCCGCTGGATGAACTCGCCGTCGCGCTCGCGACCTACCACTACCGGATCGAACTCGACGCCAGCCTGGCGGCGCTGCTCGAAGGCGATGCCAAACGTCTCTATCCCGATCGGTGGGCGGACCGCGACTTCGCTTCCGTGCTCGATGCCGGACCGCTGCGTCGGGTCGACCCGAGCTCGGTGGCGGTGGACTGGTGACGGTCGCCACGTTCGGCTTCCGGCATTGGGCGCTGTGGCCCGCGATCCTGGTCGCCATCAGCCTGATCGGCGGCTGGGTTGCCTCGACGGTGCTCTATCGCCATGCGCAACGACAGGGCGAAGTCGTGCTGGCCAACAGCGCGATCGCCTTGTCCGCGTTCGGCCTCGCGGGCTCGCTCCCGCTGGCATTGGGTGATTCGGTCGTGGCGAAGCGCCAGGTCGAGGCCTCGCAGGCGGTCATGCTGCGCGAGCTGGCGCGGCTCGAGCAGCTCGGCTGGGACACGGCGGAGACCCGGTGGATGCGCCATCTGATCTCAGCGGTGATCGAGACCCGGACCACGCTGACTCCGCCCATGCCGCCGCAGCGACGCGAGTTCCTGCTCGGCAACCTGCGCGTCAATCTCGGCAAGCTCACCGCCAGCGCCGAAGTCGCCCACCAGCACGCCACGCGCACGCGCAGCGAAGTCCTGCGCACGCTCTACGCGATCCACTGCGCCATCTTCGCGACCGCCCTGGTCGCCGTCGTGGTCGCCGTGATCGGCTACGTCCGCCAGCAGCATCAGCGCAGCCGCTACGAACGGTCGCTGCGCGATGCCAACGACCAGCTGCTCGCGCGTGCCGAGGAGATGGAGGAGATCGTCTACGCCGCTTCGCATGATCTGAAGGAGCCGCTGCGCATGGTGCACGCGTACGTCGATCTGCTCAGCCTCCGTTTGCAGACCGTGCTCACGGGCGACGCGAGCCGCCACTTCGAGTTCGTCCGCACCGGCGCCACGCGCATGCAGTCGCTGGTCGACGATCTGATGAAGCTGTCGATGCTCGGTCACGATGACGACGACACGCCGGACGAGGAGTTCGATCCGCGGACGGTCGTCGATGAGCTGCGCCCGGTGTTCCAGGATCGTCTCGCGGCGATCGGCGGCGAGATCGCGGTCGGAACGTTGCCGCGCCTGAACGTCAGCCGGTCGCGTTTCGCGCAGCTCATGCAGAATCTCGTCGGCAACGCCATCAAGTACCGCGACCACTCGCGTCCGCTGCGCATCCGGATCACCGCCCATCCCGAGAACTCGGTCTGGCACTTCGCGGTCGAGGACAACGGCATCGGCGTCCCCGAGCAGCATCGCGAGCACATCTTCAAGCTCTTCCGCCGCCTGCACGGTCAGGAGATCGAGGGCACCGGCGCCGGCCTGGCCATCTGCCGCAAGATCGTCAGCGGCTGGCGCGGCCGCATCTGGGTCGAGCCGGCGGCTCCGGCAGGATCGCGTTTCACCTTCACGGTGCCGCGCTGAGGTAGCCCGGTCCGGTACCGGAGCTCCGGTGCGGTGCGCTATCGGTGGGTCCGAGCGCCTCGATCCACGTGCGACCATTGCCAACCAGAAATCCCTGGTAATTCCCAAGGGTTTTCTCTATGAACTGCTCGTCCGCTTCGCCGCGAGTGGAGCCACTTCTGGGGCTGAATGGTGGATACTGGGCACTGTGCGGGCCCCATGCGATGCCATCGACCGGGTGGTCATCGAGACGAAGCACTGAATGCGAACACGCGTCTTTGAGGTCGAAGCAGCGCGTGTAATCCTTTCAAGGACCGCGGGCCCAGTTCCGCAGTGGGCCGATATGCTCATGAGTAGTGAACCCTATGCGACCGTCCATTCTGCTGATCGAGGACAACGCCGGCGATTCGGCACTGGTCACCCAGGCCCTCCAGGAGATCACCGGTGAAATCGGTATCGTCCTCGCTGTCGATGGCGAACTGGGGTTGCGTGTGCTCCGCACGATGGCTTCGAAACACGAACTCCCGGATCTCATCATCTGCAACTTCAACCTGCCCAAGTTGACCGGCGCCCAAGTGCTCGCGGAAGTCAAACGGGACGAGGCCCTCAAGAAGATCCCGTTCATCATGCTCACGTCGTCGGCTCGGGACACGGATCGGCACGCCTGCGCGGGTGCGAAGGCGTACCTCATCAAGGGATCGACGTGGGATGACACCCTGGCGATCGCCCAGCAGATCGTCGAATTCCTGCCGCACTCGCAGAAGATCAAGCTGAAGTCCGAACTCGTTCTACGCTGAAATCCCCAGCAAACCGTGCCCGGGCGATTGAGACTTCGCCAACTGCGACCTTATGCCAGCCGCTGGCGCCCTGCATCGCCAAGCCGGCAGGCCCTGCAAAGAGTCTCGGTTGCTGCCCTGGAGCGGGTCGAAGCCGAAGGAGGACGGAGCGCTCGGGGTCGTCCCCAAGTAACAAGAAACCCCACCGTTTCCGGTGGGGTTTTATGGTTGACCAAATGGGACGAGTGCCGAGCAATTCTCCGCTAAATTTAGGCGGAGATATTGGGCCAAAATGACAATCCTCCGCAGTCACCCCTCACAGAAGCTGGCTGAGCAGGGTCCTGGCAGGCACCACGGTCGGCGCATGGCGGGCGAAGCAGTCAGCCGCCACGTATTCGCGGTCGAGCACCACCTGGAAGGCATGCGGTGCCTTGATCTGGTC
>JACDEC010000514.1 GCA_013816645.1 Planctomycetota bacterium | reverse complement strand
GACCACCACGAAGCGCGCGGTCGCCAGGTCCGCGGCCTGGCCGGTCGGCACGAGGCCGCTGGCGAGCAGCTGCTCGCGGCCGACCCCGCCGGTGTCGTCACGGCCTTCGCGCAACTGGGCGAGACGCTCGGCCCGCGTGTCGAAACCGATCACGGGGAAACACGCGGCGAAGCGCACGGCCAGCGGCAATCCGACGTAACCCAGGCCGATCACCGCCAGCCGCGCCTCGCGCCGCGACAGCGACTCGATCAGACCGGCGGTGGGATGGCTGTCGGGCGTGGCCATCTAGACGCGATAGTGGTCGCGGTACCAGCGGACGAAGCGACCGACCCCGTCCTCGACCGTGGTGGACGGCGCGAAGCCGACCGCGGCGGACAACTCGGCGACATCGGCGGATGTCTCGGGGACATCGCCGGGTTGCATGGGCTGGAGGTCGAGCACCGCGCGCTTGCCGGTGCTCGCTTCGACCGCGGCGATGAAGCGCTTGAGCTCGACGGGTTGGCTGTTGCCGATGTTGTAGAGCCGGTAGGGCGCGCGGCTGGTCGCAGGATCCGGCTTGGCTGGATTCCAGCCGGGTTCACCGATGGCGGTCTGATCGAGCGTGCGGATCACGCCTTCGACGATGTCGTCGATGTAGGTGAAATCGCGCCTCATCTCGCCGTTGTTGAAGACGGTGATGGGTTCGCCGGCGAGGATCGCTTTGGTGAACAGGAACAGCGCCATGTCGGGCCGGCCCCACGGACCGTAGACGGTGAAGAAACGCAGGCCGGTGGTGGGCAGCGCGTAGAGGTGGCTGTAGGTGTGGGCCATCAGCTCGTTCGCCTTCTTGGTTGCGGCGTAGAGGCTGATCGGGTGATCGACGGGATGGCGGACGCTGAACGGCATGCGGGTGTTCAGGCCGTAGACCGAGCTCGAGCTGGCGTAGACGAGGTGCGCGACTTTGTGGCTCCGGCAGCCTTCGAGGACATTGACGAAACCGACCAGGTTGGCATCGACGTAGGCGTGTGGATTCTCGAGGCTGTAGCGCACCCCGGCCTGGGCACCGAGGTGCAGGACGCGCTCGAAGCCGCCATCGGCGAACAGCGACGTCATGCCGGCCCGGTCGGCGAGGTCGAGGCGCTTGAAACGGAAGCGCTGGTTGCTCGTCAATTGATCGAGCCGCGCCTGCTTCAGGGCGGGATCGTAGTAATCGTTGAGGTTGTCGATGCCGACGACCTCGTCGCCGCGCGCGAGCAGCCGCTGGCACGAATGGAAGCCGATGAATCCGGCGGCGCCGGTGACCAGGATGCGCATGGGACGGCGATGATGATCGGGCAATGGGGGATGGAAAGGCCCGACGGCCGCGCATTCGCCATTCATCCGTGGCCATCCCCCGGTACGGTGCCGACGTGCCCGATTCCGACCTCCACCACATCATCACCCTCGCGCAGCACGCCGGCGACCTGATCCGCGCGAGCTGGGGCAAGGCCGAGCGCCAGACCAAGCGCGGCGGCGCCGAGGCGGTCACCGAGATCGACCGCCTCAGCCAACGACTGATCATCGCCGGGCTGCGCGATCGCCACCCCGACGACGGCATCATCGGCGAGGAGAGCGATTCCGGCGAGGGCATCACCAACACCGCGCCGACCACGGGCGAGCGCGTGTGGGTCATCGACCCGCTCGATGGCACCAACAATTTCGTCGCTGGCCTCGGACACGTCGCGGTGTGCATCGGCCTGCTCGACCGCGGCATGCCGGTGCTCGGCGTGGTGCACGACGTCGCCCGCGACCAGACCTTCGCCGCCGCGCGGGGCGAGGGCGCCTGGCTCGATACCCGGCCGATCCTCGCAGCGACCACCCCGCTGTCCGAACGCGCGCTGCTGATGATGACCAGCAACCTGCTGATCGACGGTCGCCTGCCTCCTTTCCTGACCCGTTGGCTCACGCGTTCGCCGTGCAAGGTGCGCATGCTTGGTTCCGCGGCGCTCGAGGCGGTGCAGGTCGCCGCCGGCATCGCCCACGGCGCGCTGACGCTCAATGGCAAGCTGTGGGATCTCGTCGCCCCAGCGGCGATCCTCGCTGAAGCGGGGGCGACGGTGACCGATCTCGCAGGCCAACCGGTCTTTCCCTATGACCTCACCGGCTACAGCGGGGCCAAGGTGCCTTTTCTGGCCGGCGGACCGCTCGCGCATCGCGAACTGCTCGAGGATATGCGGGCCCACTGGGCTTAACGGGCCATGATAGCTTGACTTGCGACTTGAGACCGTTTCTGTTGCGACTCATTATCAATAAATTATGGTAGTCGCCATGCCCAGTACCGTCGCCGCCGGTCCGGACCTCGTGTTCGCGGATCGCGCCACCCGCACCGAGACGCTCGATCGTCTGCAACTCGGGCAGTCCGGCCGCATCCTCGCCGTCACCGGTGATCTCGCGGTGCGCCGCCGATTGCTCGAGATGGGTCTGTGCCCCGACGTGGACGTGACCGCGGTGCGACGGGCGCCGCTCGGCGACCCCGTCGAATACCTGGTGCGCGGCTACCACTTGTCGCTGCGTTGCGATCAAGCCGCCCAGGTGCTGGTCGCTCCGCGCTGATCGCTGTGACCATCACCCCCCTCGAGCGCACGCCGCCGCCCACGCGTCCGGTGACGGTCGCCCTCGCCGGCAATCCCAACGCCGGCAAGACCACGGTCTTCAACGCGCTCACCGGCCTGCACCAGAAGGTCGCCAATTATCCTGGCGTGACCGTCGAGAAGAAGACGGGGCGATGCCGGCTCGCCGACGGCCACGACCTCACCATCATCGACCTGCCCGGCGCCTACAGCCTGGTCGCCAACTCGCCGGACGAGGCGGTGACCGCGGCCGTGTTGCGCGGCGTGCGCCCGGACACCCCAGCGCCCGACGCGATCATCGCCGTTGTCGACGCCAGTAATCTGCCGCGCAACCTCTACCTCGTCAGCCAGCTGCTCGAACTGCGCAAGCCGCTGGTCATCGCGCTCAACATGACCGATGTCGCCGAGCGGCGTGGATGCCGTATCGATATCGACGCGCTGGCCCGTGC
>JACDEC010000079.1 GCA_013816645.1 Planctomycetota bacterium | reverse complement strand
ATCACGTCCTGATCGTCGGTGGTGGCTTCGGCGGGCTCACCGCCGCGCGCGCGCTGCGCGATGCGCCAGTGCGGGTGACCCTGGTCGATCGCCGCAACTTCCACCTCTTCCAACCCCTGCTCTACCAGGTCGCGACCGGCGCGCTGTCGCCGGCTAACATCGCCGCGCCGCTGCGCGCCGTGCTGGCCGGACAGCGCAATGCCGCGGTGATCATGGCCCAGGCCACCGGCATCGACGCGATCGGCAAGCGCCTGCTGCTCGCCGACGGCGAACTGTCCTACGATTCGCTGATCGTCGCCACCGGCTCGACGCACCATTATTTCGGCAACGATCGCTGGGCAGCGCTCGCGCCTGGGCTCAAGACCATCGAGGACGCCACCGAGATCCGCCGCAAGGTGCTGCTCGCCTTCGAGCGCGCTGAACGCAGCCAGGATCCCGAGGAGCGCCTGGCGTTGCTGACCTTCGTGGTGGTCGGGGGCGGGCCGACCGGCGTCGAACTCGCCGGCGCGGTCGCCGAGATCGCGCGCTGGTCGCTGCGCGGCGAGTTCGCGCACATCGACACCACCAGCGCGCGCGTCGTGCTGGTCGAGAACAGCGAGCGCGTGCTCGGCACCTTTCCCGCGGACCTGGCGGCCAAGGCCCAGCGCAGCCTGGAGCGCATCGGCGTCGAGGTGCGCACCGGGACGCGGATGACCGACCTCCAGGCCGACGCGGTCGAGCTGACCAACGCGGCGGGCGCGCAGCGCTTGGCGACGCGCACCGTGCTGTGGGCGGCGGGCGTGAAGGCCTCGGCGCTCGGCCAAGCGGTCGCTGACGCCACCGGCGTCCCGCTCGACCGCGCTGGACGCGTGCTGGTTGGGCCGGATTGCAGCGTGCCCGGTCACCCCGATCTGTTCGTCATCGGCGATCTCGCCGGCATGCTGCGCGAGGACGGCAAACCGGTTCCGGGCGTCGCGCCCGCCGCTGTGCAGCAGGGGACCTACGTCGCGCGCGTCATCGCCGAGCGTCTGACCGGAGGCGCGCCACCGCCGCCGTTCCGCTACAAGGACAAGGGCAGCCTGGCGACCATCGGCCGCAACCACGCCATCGCCGACCTCGGCTGGTGCCGGATCAGCGGCTTCATCGCCTGGCTGGCCTGGCTGTTCATCCACATCCTCTACCTCGTGACGTTCCAGAGCCGGGTGCTGGTGCTGATCCAGTGGGCGTGGAACTATGTGTCGCGGGATCGCGCGGCGCGGCTGATCACCGGGAAGGATGACGGCCAGCCGTAGGTTTGCGTCAGCGCAGCGCTGGCGCAGCCGCGGCGTTCTGGGCCGCCTGCAGCACGCCCAACCGCGACAGCAGCATCCACATGTGCTCGGGACCCAACGGCTTGGGCAACACCGCATTGGCCCCGGCGTGGATCGCGATGTTCCAGATCTCGCGGTTGCGATCCACCGACCACAGGCAGACGCAGGTGTGGTGGGTCCCGGGTAGCGCGCGCAATTGGCGGATGACCGCGAGGCCCGCATCGGGCGCGCCGAGGTGCCAATCGACCAGGACCAGCGCTGCGGGCTCGCCGATGATGGCGCGTTGAAGCGCATCATGCCCGGTCGCCGCCACCTCGACCTCGAAGCCGATACGCTTCAGGATCGCGCTGGCGAAGCCACGTGAGACGACGTCATCATCAACGACCAGGGCACGCATGCGGAGGTACCGTACCCCATGTTTACCGACTCCACAAACCCCGGTTGAGCGGGTACCGACTGGGTTTAGCGGGAATGCGGCGTTGCAGACGTTGCGGGTGCGGCTGCCGATGCGTCAGGAGGCGCTGGCCTTGGCCCCGTCCTCGAGATTCAGCCAGCGCATCTCCTCCGGCGACAGGCTCACCGACAGCGCGGGCAGGGTGGTGCGCAGTTCGCCGAGGGTCGCCGGCCCGATCAGGCAGAAGAGCGGGAAGCGCTGGGCGAGCACGTAGGCCAGGGCGATGTTGTTGGCGTTGACGCCCTTCTTGGCGGCGAGCTGGCGGGCGCGCTCGAGGCGCTCGAAGTTGTCGGCACTGTACCAGGCATTGGTCAGTTCCTGATCGGCGAGGAAGTCGGGCTTACCGCGCACGAAGAAGCCGCGCGCCTGGCTGGACCAGGCGAACAGCGGGGTCCTGGTCTGTTCGAACCAGGCGCGGAACGCCGGTTCGGTGGCGGCGATGCAGCCGGCCCACACCGGATTGACCATGCGCGCCAGGCTGAAGTTGTTGCTCACCCCGCCCATGCCCTTGAGGCCCTTCTGCTTGGCGTACTCGTTGAAGGCCTGGATGCGCGCGAGCGACCAGTTCGAACCGCCGAACACGCCGATGCGGCCTTTGCGGTGGTGTTCGTTGAGCACCTCGACGAATTCGCCGACCGGGATCTGCTCGTTGTCGCGATGCATGAAGTAGATGTCGGCGCGATCGGTGCGCAGGCACTCGAGGCTGATCAACAGCTGGCGGGTCAACTCTTCGGGATAGCAGCCTGGGGTGTGCGCACCCTTGGCGATGATCACCGTATCCTTGCGCACGCCGCGCGACGCCATCCAGCGGCCGAGGATCTTGTCGGTGTAGCCCTGGCCGTACCACCACGAGGTGTCGAAGCAGTTGCCGCCTTGCTCGAAGAACTCGTCGAACAGCACTGCGGCCTGGGCAGGATCCCAGACCAGGCCCATCGCGAGCTTGGATACCGGGATGTCGACGCCGGGCACGGCGACGCGCGGGATCGGCGCGCCGGTCTGGGCGCGCGGCGTCCGCCGCAGCAGCGGTGGCGGGAAGTTGGGTTCCTGTTCGGGCGGGTAGACCAGTCCGATCGCCTGACGCCATTTATCGAGCGAGCGCGCCTGGCCGAGGGTGTCCTCCCACGGCATGGCCGGCGCCTGACGGGCGGCGAGGTTTTCGCACACGGTGTCGGCCTCGATCGCGTAGAGCGGCCGGTCGGTGGTGACGCTGATGCGCTGTTCACCGGTCTTGTGGTGGTGGACGACGATCTCGGAGGCGCCGCCGTCGACCGCGGTGATCCACGGAGCCGGCACCACGATGCTGCCCTCGGAGCCGTAGATCCTGACCACATTGTCCTGGTTGACCTGCACGCTGGTCGAGAGCTGGGCGACGATGCCCTCGGGGAACAGCGCGGTCGCCACCGTCCACTCGTCGACGCCGGACGCGCCGAGGAAACCGTGGCCCTTGACCTCGCTGGGATCCATGAACGGCTTGCCGAGCGCCGCGCCGGCGATCAGCCGGGCCATCGACATCGGGTAGCAGCCGACGTCGAGGATGCCGCCGCCGCCCAGCGCGGGATCGAGCAGGCGGGTCTGCGCGTTCCACGGGTTGGGCCAGTGGAAGCCGAAGGTCGCCTGGATGATGCGCACCTTCCCGATCGCGCCGGCGCGGATCAGCTCGACCAGCTTGGCGGTCTGGGGATGGCAGCGGTACATGAAGGCTTCGAGCAGGAACACGTCGGCGACCTGGGCGGCGTCGACCATCGCCATCGCCTCGGCGGCGTTCATGCCGATCGGCTTCTCGACCAGCAGGTGCTTGCCGGCCTGCGCCGCCTTGATCGCCCACTGGGCGTGCTCGGGATGCGGCGTGGACACGTAGACCGCCTGCACTGCGGGATCGGCGAGCAGCGCTTCGTAACTGCCGTGGGCGCGCACCCCGGTGAGGGTCCGCTCGGCGATGAAGGCGTCGGCCTTGGCCTGGGTGCGGCTGCCGACCGCCACGAGCTTGCCGGTGCGCGAGCGCGGCAGGTGCTTGGCGAAGGTCGAGGCGATGGCGCCGGTGCCGAGGATGCCCCAGGAGAGCGTGGTCATGCGTGGTCCTTGTGGTCGGCCAGGTGGCCGGTTGAGCGCGCCACCCTAGGTGCGGCGCCGCCCTTTTGAATGCGCACGCTGGGCGCGGGCATACCAGAATTGGCCCGTAGCTGGCCGAGTGGTGTCGGATAACGCCGCTCCTCAGCCGGTTGCCGCCACCCACGTCGCGCCTAGGGTCGCTGTGTGCGCCTGCTGATCGTCGTCTGGGTCCTCGTTCCCGTGCTCGGCATCGCCGCCGACGATTTCGTGCTGACCCCGAGCGCGCCAGCAGCCGGTAGTGTCGGCCTAGCCACGCTGTTCGTCGCCCATCCGCATCCCGAACTGCTGCATGCCTCCGCCACTGCCAACGGCATCGCGGTCGCCACCACCATCCTCTGGGCCGAACCGGGCGAGCCGGTGAGCGTGCTGATCGACTGCTCGGCGAACGCCGCGGAGTACCGGGTGTCCTTGTCCGAGTCGCCGTCCGGCCCGATCCTGCAATCGCGCGCCGGTCTGATCCTGACCAGCCGTCCGCGCGCCACCGATCAGGTCGATGCCTGGGAGCAGGTCGCCGCGACCATGGCCGCGCGACCGCGTGGACGGGCCCTGGTCAGCCAGCCGTTCCTGGCCTGGGATCCCTGCGGTTGGCCGAACGACGTCGCGCTGGAACTCGACGGCTGGTTCACCGCGCCCGTCGCCGGCAGCTACGGCTTCGCGCCGATCACCAACGACGCGGTCTGGTTGTTCATCGATGGCCAGAGCGTGGCGCAGTGGCCGGGCTGGCACGGCGTCGATGGCGGGCGTTGGGGCGAGAAGGGGGGCATGGTCGAACTCGCCGCGGGCCCGCACCACCTGCGCTGCGTCAACGTGATGCGCGGCGGCAACATCTCGCTGACCGTGGCCTGGAAGAAGCCAGGCGCCGAACGCTACGAGGTCATGCCCGCCGAAGCCTTCCCTCCGGTGGTAGCGCTGAGCGCGAAACCCGCCGCCGCCGGACCGTGGTTCTCGTGGGCCTGCGTCGGTCACGCCAGCGAGGCCGGGCATCTGGTCTACGAATACGCTTTCACCGCGCACGGCGCCGAGCAGCCGAACTGGGAGTTCGCCGACGGCAGTCCGGCGAACGGCGCCGAGGTCCGCCACGTCTTCCTGCGGCCCGGACTGCAGCGCGTGCGCCTGCGCAGCGGGAGCACGGTGATCGAGCGCGCGGTCGCAGTGCATCCCCTGTGGACCCAGCACGAGGAATGGAACGACCAGCAGCTCGCCGAACGCCTGCAGGGCGTGCGTGCCCGCGATGCCAAGGCGCTGCCAGCCGATGAGCTGGTGACCTTCACCCGCTTCGCGATCGCCACCGGCGACTGGGAATGGGTGGGCAGATTGGCCGAGGCGGTGCTGGCGCGTGAAAGCGCGCCTGGCGAAGCCGGGCTCGGCCCCGAGGGCACCAAACTGCTGCATGCGATCGGCTTCCACCTGCAGAACCCGCCGTTGTGCCGCTACGCCGAAGCCGAGGCCTGCTGGCGCGCGGTGCTTGCCCGCGCCGACGCCGACCCTGCGCTGAAGGCCAACACCGGGCTGCACCTCGCCGGTCTGCTGCTGCTGGGCGTCTACCGTCCCGCCGATGCCGCGACGGTGCTCGCCCAGGTCGATCAGGCCGCGCTGCCCGAGATCGACCGCCGCCTGCACCTGCTCTACCGCGGTGACGCAGCCCTCGCCGGCGGCGATCGCGATGCCGCCTATGCCCGCTACCGCGAGGCCACCGACATCGTCGACCCCGCCAACCGCGACTACTCCGTGCGTCGGCGCGCCCGCCTCGAAGCCGCCAAGGACTGGGTCGAGCGCGGCGAGGCCGACGCCGCCGAGCAGATCGTCCGCGAGATCGAATGGGAGACCCCTCGCGAGCGCGCCGGCACCGAGACCGGCCTGCTCCAGGTCCGCGTCCACCTGCTGCGCAAGGAGCCCTCGCGAGCCATCGCCCGCTGCCGGCTGATGCTCCAGGAGGTTGCCATGGACGACCGCCGCGCCGACGTGCTGCTCGCCCTGGCCCGCAGCCTGATCGCCGCCGGCGACCAGCGCTCGGCCCGCGAGGTCATCGCCACCCTGCGCAAGGATCACCCCTACAGCGAGGCTGCAGCCCTCGCTGGCGATCTCCCGCGCTGATCCGCTCGTCTTCCCGACCCCCACCCCCCGTTCCCCGACCCCGTCCCGTAGTCTAATCCCACACCTCTCGTCGGTCACCTGGGTTACGGTACACGTTGAGTCCCTGGAGGCCGCCATGCGCATGATGCGTTCCTGTGCCTTCAGCGCGCTGCTGCTCACCACCGTGTTCGCCGCACTGCCCGCCAGCGAGTCCGATTGGTTCGTGCCGCTCGGCCTGCCGCCACCGGCCGCGCCCAAGCGCATCTCGGGCGGCGAGGGGGTACCGCCGCTGCCGTTGCCGGCGACGCCGCTGCGGCGCAGCGAGCGCAAGCGCCAGCCGAGCGCGCCGCCGTTGTTCGGCAAGGTGGTGTGGGGCGAAGCCGCGTCGTTCACCGAAGCCAGCGGCGACCAGGTCCAGATCAGCGACTGGAACCTCTGCCCGGCCGATGTGCAGCAGATCCTCGAGAAGACCAAGCGCACCCTGGGCGTCGCCTACGGCAGCGAGCAGGTCGACCTCGCGACCTTCCATTACGAGCCCGAGAAGCTGCCCGCGCTGTTCATCAGTGGCGTGCGCACCGTCGCCTTCAGCGACGAGCAGGTCGCCCGGCTGCGCGACTACGTGCTGCGCGGCGGCCTGGTGATCTTCGATTCGGTCGCCGGCTCGCCCTACTTCACCGCCGCGGCCCGCGCCTTCTGCGCCAAGGGTTTCCCCGAGCGGCCGCTGCGCCTGGTGCCCGGCGATCATCCGCTGTTCCGCATGATGGCCGACGTCGACAAGGCGGTCTTCCCGCGCAATGCACCGGGCGACCGGCCCACCCTCGAAGCGGTCTACGTCGGTTCGCGCTGCGGCGTGATCGTCTCGCCCTACGGCCTGGGCACCGGCTGGGACGATCATGGCGTCGAGCGCATCCCCCAGGCGGTGTTCTACGACGTCGACACCGCCAACCGGCTCGGCATCAACCTGGTCGCCTACGCCATCGGCTACGCCAACGTCGGCCGCGAGGAGGCCAAGCCCGAGCTGTTCGGCGCGCTCGACGAGCGTCGTCCGGCCAACGAATTCGTCTTCGCGCAGCTGCGCCACGAGGGTCACTGGGACGTGCATCCCGGTGCCGCCGCCGCGCTGCTCGGCCGCCTGCGCACCGACACCAGCCTGGGTGTCAACCGCAAGCGCCTGGCGCTGACCGCCGGCGAGGACGACCTCTCTCCCTATCCGGTGCTCTACCTCACCGGCGCCGACGACTTCCGCTTCTCGCCCGCCGCGGTCGAGCACCTGCGCGCCTTCCTGCACGGCAGCGGCACCCTGGTCATCGACAACGGCCTGGGACTGGCGGTGTTCGACGCCGCGGTGCGTCGCGAACTCGCCGCGGTGCTGCCCGGCGCCCAGCTCGCCCCGCTGCCCGCAGATCATCCACTGTACGCCGCCGCGATCCCGGTGCGCGAGGTCCAGTATTCACCGGCAGCGTTGCGCGAGCACGCCGGCCTGACGGCGCCGCTGCTCGAGGGCATCACCCTGGGCGGCGACCTGCGCGTGATCTACAGCCCGATCGCGCTCGCCGCCGGTTGGGACGCGGTCGAGCGGCCGATGGTCAAGGCCTACCAGCCGACCTCGGCGACCGCGCTCGGATTGAATCTCGTCGTCTACGCCGTCACCCACTGATCGGCCGAGCAGTGCGCGCGTTGCTGCTGCCCCTGCTGGTGCCGTGCGCGCTGTCCGCCCAGGACGTGCGTCTGCGCGCGCCCCTGACCACCACGGTCGAAGTCGCCGGAGCGCCCGCCGGGGACCGCGTGCTCGCGGCCACCGTGGTGGTGCCAGCCGACGCGCCCAGCGATCTCGGCATCGGCGCCTACCTGCGCGATCGTGAAGGCCATTGGCTGCAATCGTCGCAGGAGGTCCACCTCGGTCCCGGCCGGCACGTCCTGTCCTTCGCGCTCACCGACGCTGCGCGCCTGCGGGCCGAGCCGACCCCCGCCACCGCCCGCGCGGATGATCTCGCCACCAGCGATCGCGCTGGACTGTTCCTGTGGTCACAGCAGGCGAGCGCCGTGACGGTGGTGGTCGAGGATCTGACGGTGTCCTCGTCCCCGTCGAGGGCTGACCTGGTTCCGCGATTGCTCGACCTGCGCATCGATGGCGTGGTGGAGGGGGTCTCCCGAACGCGGACCGGACAGCGTTGGACCGCGCGCATGCTGCCGCAGCCGTTTCCGGCCAATCCCTACGATCCCGCAGAATTCGCGCTCGATGGCGTGATCACCGAGCCCGACGGCAGCGAGCGACGCATCCCCGCCTGCTGGTGCATTCCGATGCGTTCCGCCGATCGTGGCGATGGCGAGGTCGTGGAACCCGATGGGTCCGGTTCATTCGCCCTGCGCTTCCGACCGGCGGCTCCGGGTTGCTACCAGGTGCGCCTGGAAGCATCCTGGCATGGCGCCGCGCCGGTCGTCACCACGCTGCCCGACCTGGTGGTCGATGGTGCCGAGGTCGACGACGTGGTGAGCGTCGACCGCGCCGATCCCCGCTTCTTCAGCGTCGGCGGCGCCTTCTGGTGGCCGATCGGCATCAACCTCCACTCACCCTTCGACACGCGTAGCCGCGACGTGCTCGAGACCACGCTGACCCCGCCGCGCGGCACGCTGGTCTACGAGGCGATGTTCGCGCGCGTCGCTGCCGCGGGCATCGACGCCTGCGAAGTGTGGATGGCGCCGTGGAACCTTGCCTTGGAGTGGCGCGGCGACTGGCCGGGCTACCACGGCATCGGTCGCTACAGCCAGGTCAACGCCTGGCGGCTCGACCGCGTGCTCGACCTCGCCTGGGCCCACGGCATCCGGGTCAACCTGGTGCTCAGCAATCATGGTCAGGCCTCGCCGAAGGCCGACCGCCAGTGGAAGGACAACCCCTACAACCAGGCCTTGGGCGGGCCGCTGGCGACGCCGGCCGAGCTGTTCAGCGACCCCGGTGTTGCCGCCATGCAGGAACGGCTGCGTCGCTACATCGTCGCGCGCTACGCCGATCATCCCGCGATCCTGGGTTGGAAACTGTGGAGCGAGGTCGATCTCACCGCGGGTCGCGGCGAACCGCTGGTGCGTTGGCACGAGCAGGCCGCGGCGCGTTGGCGCGCGCTCGATGGCTACGGCCACCCCGTGACCACCCACTGGTCGGGCGACTACCGCACGCCCAACCGCGAGGTCTGTGCCCTGCCCGGCATCGACTACCTGTGCATTGACGCCTACCGCGGCGGAAAGCTCGGCGCCTGGTCGCCGCTCGCGGAGCTGCTGATCGACACCACCACCGACCGCAAACGCGGTCTGCAGGTCTTCGCCAAGCCGGTGCTGGTGACCGAGTACGGTGCCGGATCGAGCAAGTCGCCGATCGGCGTGCGCTCGGTCGACCAGCGCACCGGCGCCTGGTCGTCGCTGATCGCCGGCCATGCCGGCGCCGCCATGCTGTGGTGGTGGGAATGGGTCGATCAGACCGGACGCTGGCAGCCCTATCGGGCGATCCGCGCCTTCGTCGCCGGTGAGGACCTGCGCGGGTCGCAGGCGCACAGCGTGCAGTTTCCCGCCTCAGTGTCAGGACCGCCGCCGCAGCTGCTGATCGCATGCGGCTGGACGCGCAGCGGACGCATCCTCGGCTATGTCCAGGATCCGCGCTGGGGCGCGGCCGGCGGCGATCCGCTGATGATCGCCGGCGCGACGCTGACGGTCGGCGAAGCGGTCCCGGCCGACGAGATGATCGTCGACTGGTGGGACGCCGATGCCGGAGCGATCGTGGCCAGCGACGCCATCGACCATCCCGGCGGGCCGCTCGTCCTGAGCCTGCCGACCTTCGCTGGGCACCTCGCCTTCAAGCTGGCGCGCAACGCCCAGCCCAGCCCCGACCCCGACCCCGACCAGCCATGATCCGACCAGCAGGAGCGCATCCATGTCCGACCGCCTGAGCATCATCGACGGCGACGCCGTGATCAGCGAGCACGAC
>JACDEC010000513.1 GCA_013816645.1 Planctomycetota bacterium | reverse complement strand
TCACCAGGCCGTGCTGACCATCGACGAGGACGACCAAGTTGGTCGCGAGCTCGGCGCCGTCGGGTTCAGCACCCTGCGCTTTGCCCAGGTGGAAGCGTCCGGGGCCGATACCCAGGCGACGATCACGGTGGTCCGCGGCGGCGGCGCCTGGGGTGCGATCAGCGTCGGCTACGTCACCAGCGATGGCACGGCGCAGGCCGGCACCGACTACAGCGCCGCCCGCGGCACCCTGTCGTGGGCCCATGGCGATACCGCGCCCAAGACCTTCACCGTGACCGTGACCGGCGACACCGCCGCCGAGGGCGACGAGACGGTGAACCTGGAGCTCAGCGCCATCGCGGGGGCGATCGGCGCGCCGCGCGCCGCCGTGCTGACCATCGTCGACCCGGCCACGGCGGCTGCGCCAGCCGCCGCCGCGGTTATCGGATCGATCGTGCGCGAATTCTGGATCGGTCTCCCCGGTGATTCGCCCGATGTCATCCCGCATGCCGCCCAGCCCCATGGCATCGCGGTGCTCACCAGCCTCGCGGGTCCGACTGGCTGGGGGGTCGATTACGCCACCCGGATCAGCGGCCATCTCATTCCGCCGGTGACCGGCAGCTACACCTTCTGGATCGCCGCCGATGACCAGGCGGAGCTCTGGCTCTCCCCCGATGCCCAGGCCACGAGCAGGGTGCGCATCGCCAGGGTCACCAGCGATAGTCCGGTCGCTCCGCGGGCCTGGAACGTCCAACCGGACCAGCGCAGCGCCGAGATCGCCCTCGAGGGCGGCCGGCGCTATTACTTCCAGGTCGTGCACAAGCAGGCATCCGGCGGCGACCATCTCGCGGTCGGCTGGCTGAAGCCGGGGCAGAGCGGGTCGCAGCCCAGCGAGATCATCCCGGGATCAGCGCTCAGCGAGGTGCCCCCCGGAATTCGGTGACGGAGGTCGGGGATCGCAAGACAGGTGCGTGGAGACCCCCATGCGCCTGACGATCATCATCCTGCTCAGCCTCGCCGCGGATGCCGCCCAGGCGGCCAGCTACCACGTCTCGGCCGGCTCTGGAGACGATGCGCGCACCGCGTTGCAGGCGCAGGATCCGGCGACGCCGTGGCGGACCCTGGACAAGTGCAATGCGGTGTTCGCCAGCCTGCAGCCGGGCGATGCCCTGCTCTTCAAACGCGGCGAAACCTTCACGGGATCACTGACGATCGCGCGATCGGGTGCCCTCGGATCGCCGATCCGGATCGGGGCCTATGGCGACGCCGGCGTGCCCCGGCCGGTGATCACCGGCTTGCAGCCGGTCGGCGCCTGGACCGCCCTGGGCGGCGGCCTCTACCAGGCGACCTCGCCCTCGTTCCCGGCGTCATTGAACCTGGTGACCGTCGATGGCGCCCTGCAGCCGATGGGCAGGTGGCCGAAGCTGGACAGCACCAACGGCGGCTACTGGACCTTCCAGTCCCATGTCGGGACCACGTCGATCACCAGTTCCGATCTCGCCGACGCGCCGGACTACGTCGGCGGCGAGGTGGTGAGCCGCAAGTACCAATGGATCATGGACCGCGCGACCATCGTCACCCAGCACGGCACCACCCTGACCATCGCCCCGCGGATCTCGCCCGGGCACCCGAGCGTCACCTACGAACCCTACGAGGACAACCATGGGTTCTTCATCCAGAACCATCCCGCCACCCTGACCACCGCCGGCGAGTGGAGCTACGCGTCCGGGACGCTGACCATGTGCTTCCCCGGCGGGAATCCCGGGGCGTACGCGGTCCAGGCCGCGACCCATGAGATCCTGGTCGAGGTGACCGGGCGATCCCATGTCCGCTTCGAAGGCGTCGCGTTCAGCGGCTCCAACGCCAAGACCTTCGGAATCGTCGGCTCGGATCACGTCGAGATCGTCGATTGCGCGATCACCCTGTCCGGGCTCAACGGCATCGATGCCGACATCGCCTCGTCGCACCTCACCGTGGCCGGCTGCACGATCACCCGCACCAACAACAACGCCATCGAAGGCGGCAGCGCGCAGCATTGGCTCATCCGCGACAACCTGCTCCAGCACAACGGCATGACCAGGGGTGCGGGCCAGTCCGGCGACGGCCAGTACGTCGGCATGAGCTACATCGGCGGGCACAGCCTGGTCGAGTTCAACCGGGTGATCGATACCGGCTACCTCGGCATCCACTTCTGCGGCGACTCGGTGCTCATCAAGAACAACTTCGTCCAGCGCTTCTGCGTCATCAAGACCGACGGCGGCGGCATCTATACCTACGGCGAGAAGACCCGCACCGGCCGCCGGGTCATCGACAACATCGTCGTCGATGGCCGGGGCGACCGCTTCGGGCTCGGTCCCGAGGTCCTGGCCAATCCCTACATGGGTGGCGACCACGGCATCTACATGGACGGCGGCTCGACCCAGGTGGAGATCACGGGCAACACCACCGCCAACTGCGATGCGAGCGGCTACCATCTCGGCAGCTCGCGCGACATCACGGTGCGGGGCAACACCGCGTACAACAACAGCCGCACGCAGCTGTTGCTGATCACCACCGAGGCCCAAGCCGGTGGCTTGGACATCCGGGACAACATCCTGTTCTCCCGGAAAGGTGACCAGAGCGTGACGGTCTATCAGATCGCGGCCCAGGAGGTCGGGACGATTGGGATCATCGACGACAACTTCTACTGCCGACCCGTGCTCGAACCGCACGGGATCGCTGTGCAGGGCTACAGCCGCAACGCCCAGAACTGGGACAGTCCCTACAACGACGGCGGCATCGTCGAGGCCGACTGGATCGGCGATCCGGGTACGTTGTTCTATTCGCTGGATCGCTGGCAGGCGATCAGCGGCTACGACCTCAACACCATCAAGACCCCGATCCCGTTCGATCCCGCCGACCCGCAGGCGCTCGACCGCATCCGCTTCGAGTACAACGCCAGCAAGACCGCGGTGCTGATCCCCCTGGACGGGATCTACGCCGACGTCCGCGGCGCCACCCATGCCGGAAGCATCACCCTGGCGCCGTACGCCTCGGCGGTGCTGATCAGGACCGGGACCGTGGCCGTCTCGC
>JACDEC010000512.1 GCA_013816645.1 Planctomycetota bacterium | reverse complement strand
GTCGAGGGCCACGCGCTCGCCGCGCACGCGGATGCGCTGCTTGTCCTGCTCGACGGTCAGCGCCTGGGATGCGCGCGTTGATCGTACGGCCTGGCGAGCCGGAGTCTGGGCAGGCAGCGCGAACTGCTCGGCGGCGACCTCGTGATCGCGCCCGAGCAGGGGCAGGTCGCGCCGGTCGTGGAAGCGCAGGACGAGGTGCGCCTCCTGGCCCGCCGACAATTGCGGCACCCGGCAATCCACAGTGAGCTTGCGCGCTGCGCCGGGGCGCAGATCGAGCGCGGGCAGCGCGCCCTCGGCAACGCAGGCGCCGTCGATCAGCAGCTGCCAGGTCCCGCGCAGGTGCGCGGTCGAGATGAAGTCGTAGCGACTGCGCACCACGACCTCGCGGTTGGCGAGATCGACGGCATCGACGGCGATCGGCTGGAAGAGCTTCTTGCACTCCTGCATCGCCGGATGCGGCCGACGATCGGGCCACACCAATCCATCGCAGCAGAAGTTGGTGTCGTTGGGCTGGTCGCCGAAATCGCCGCCGTAGGCCCAGTACTCGCGGCCGTCGGCGGTCTTCTTGACCACCCCGTGGTCGAGCAGCTCCCAGATGAAGCCGCCCTGCAGGCCGTGGTGCGATTCGATGGCCTGCCAGTACTCGGCGAGGTTACCGCACGAGTTGCCCATCGCGTGCGCGTACTCGCACATGATCAGCGGCCGCCAATCAGTGGTCGTCTGTGCCCACTGGACGATGTCCGCGACCGACGGGTACATCGGGCAGACCAGGTCGGTGGCGGCGTGGCCGCGTTCCCACGACGAATTCGCCCGGCAGATCGCGCCCTCGTAATGGATCGGACGCGTGCCGTCGGCGTGCCGCATCCACGCCGCCATCGCGTCCTGGTTGGGGCCGTAGCCGCTCTCGTTGCCCAGCGACCAGATGATCACGCTGGGGTGGTTGCGGTCGCGCAGCACCATGCGGCTGCCGCGGTCGAGGAACGCCGCGGCGTAACGCGGATCGTGGGCGATCATGCCGTAGTGGTGGTGGCACTCGATGTCGGTCTCGTCGACGAGGTAGAGCCCGTGCTCGTCGCAGAGGTCGAGCCACAGCGGATCGTTGGGGTAGTGCGAGCAGCGCACCGCGTTGAAGTTGTGGGCCTTGAGCACGGCGATGTCGGCGAGCATGGTCTCGCGGCCCACCACCTTGGCGTCGCGATCGTGGTGGTCGTGGCGGTTGGCGCCGCGGATGTAGACCTTGCGCCCGTTGACCAGGAGTTCGCGGTTCTTGATCTCCACGCTGCGGAAGCCGACCCGGGTACGGGTGGCCTCGACCTCCTGGCCCCGCGGATCGCGCAGCGCGACCACCAGCGTGTAGAGCGTCGGCTGCTCGGCCGACCACGGCGCGACCTTCGCCAGGTCCGCGCTGAGGTCGACGGTGTGGTCGATCTCCCTGGTGTGGCCGAAGAGCTCGTAGGGTAGTTCGGCGCGCAGCGCTTTGCGCAGCACCGGCGCACCCTTGGCGTCGAACAGCCGCGCCTCGGCGGTCCAGCCGGCGGACCGCGGGCCGCCCGCCTTGACCCGCACGCGCAGCGCTCCCGCGCCGGTGGCGGGGTCGAAACCGGCCTTGGCGAAGACATCCTCGATCCAGGCCGGCGCGGTGGCGTAGAGGTAGACGTCGCGGTGGATGCCGGCGTTGCGCCAGTTGTCCTGATCCTCGATGTAGCTGGCGTCCGACCACTTGATGACCTGGACGGCGAGCGTGTTCTCGCCGGGCGCGAGCGCGTCGGTGATGTCGAACTCGCTGGGCAGGCGCGAATCCTTGCCGAAGCCGATGGCGCGCCCGTTGAGCCACACGCTGAAGCAGCTCTCGACGCCGGCGAAGTGCAGGACCACGCGGCGCTTGGCCCAGCCGCGCGGCACGCTGAAGGTGGTGCGGTACAGTCCGGTGAGGTTGCGCTCGGGCACCATCGGCGGCACCGCTGGCGCGAACGGCATGCGGAAGTTGGTGTAATGCGGCCGGTCGAAGCCGTGCATCGCCCAGTTGCCGGGCACCGGGATGGTCGACCAGCCTTTGGCGCGGTGGGCGCGGAAGGACGGCGCGGTGAACTCGGGAGGCGTGTCCTCGACGCGCTCGACCGTGGTGAAGTCCCAGTCGCCGTTGAGCGACTGCACGAACGGCTTGCGGTCGCGGCGCGCGTGCTCGGCGTCGGCGTAGGGCAGCAGGGTGGCTCGTCCAGGGAGCCGGTTGATGCCGATGCAGTCCGGCGCCATCCACGGCACCAGCGCGTCACGCGCGGTGCAGGCCGCCGCGGGGCCGGAGCCGGCCTTGGCAGGGAAACGCTTCTTCGCGGTGCTGGACGTAGGCATCGATCGCTCCGGAGGCGGGGTCAGGGGTGCGCAGCGTACGACGGGACTGCGCGTCGGCCAATACGGCATTTGGGAGATTGATGCAGGAATTGGCGAGGGTCGGGGCCAGGGGTGGGGTCGAAGCCAGACCAGCAATCAGAGCCGCCTGTTCGATTGTGCGGGCCAATAGCCTGGCCAACCTGTTCAAGAATCAGGGCAAGAGCGAGTCCGAATCGTCCTTCTCCGTCTTCATCCGCGCCAATGCCCTGCGCCACGCGGCGTTCGAGGATCTGCGGCGGATGAGTGAGCAGGACGCGGCGAAGGCGGATATTCCGATGGGATGCCGACGTTGATGCCCGAGTTGATAAAGGAGATCAGGCGGCCGCGCCACCCGCGAAGAGCGGGCAATGATTCTTCACCCAGCGCGTTCCACGTCGGCCCGCTTCGACAGCTCGCGCCGCGCTGCCACCCACCGCCGAACCGCACATCTGCCGCCAGCCCAGCATGGTCGCGATCCAGTCCTCGACCGCGAGGTCCAGCCGTGCCAGGATCGGCGCCAGCTCCGGCGCGATCGCCCCGCGCTTGCCGGACCGGATCGCCCGGCCGGTGGCGTCGAGCACGGTGAGGTACTCGTCGAGCGTCCAACGTCGGTTGCCCAGCACCTCGCCGACGATGCACCGTTCCAGCGGCGCCACCCACACCGTCGGCGCACGCTCCGGACGGTCCAGGCC
>JACDEC010000078.1 GCA_013816645.1 Planctomycetota bacterium | reverse complement strand
GGCCCCGCAGTGGCTGCTCGGCGCGGACCTCCACTGGCCGAGCAGCGCCACGGGCCTGGCGCGCCTGCTGTTCGCGCCGTCGAGCGCCGAGCGGCCGGATGCCCTGGTGATCGCCGACGACAACTTCGCCCAGGCGGCGCTCGCCGGCCTGATGAGCGAGGGGGTGCGGGTCGGCAGCGACCTGCTGGTGATCGCCCACGCCAACTTTCCCCTGGCCGCGTGCTCGTCGCTACCGGTGCTGCACATGGGCTTCGATGCCGTCGCCCTGCTGCGCGAAGCGATCGCGCGCATCGCGACCATGCGCGGGGGCGGGACGGCGTCGCCATACTTTCAGCCCGCCGGCTTCGCCGACGGCGCCTAGCGGCTGTTTCCGTGAAGGCGGGGCCGCGAGACCTGCGACGTTTCACTGCCCGGCAGCGAAGATCCGCCCGTTGGCGACGTGGTGCATGGTGCCCGCCTTGAAGCCGTTGATCAGCGGCGCCAACGCTTCGATCCGCTCGCGCGGGATCAGCGAGTTGGCGAACACCACCAGGCTGGCGATCGAACCGTTGGCGTAGGACTTGCCCAGACCGAAGACGGTGCGCACGTGATGGGCTTCGATGAAATCGACAGCCGGGATGATCCGCCGCCCGAGTTCGTCGCGGGCCGAGCGCGCGTCCTCGACGTGGAACAGGCCGGTCCAGCCGGATCCTCCGAGCCAGGGTTCCCCGGCGATGGTCAGCCCGAGGTCGATGCCCATCTCCTGCAGCATGCGCGCGACCATCGGGATCGAGTCGACGAATACCTTGGAGCAGAGGGGGATCGCCGCGTGGCCGCGCGAGGTGTGACGGCTGCGCCATGCCGGGTCCTTGCCGCCGGTCGCCAGCAGGCTGAGCACCGGCGTGGTCTCGGACATGGTCGCCTGCAGGCTCTGGGCCTCGACCACGCTCCAGGCCGCGCGACGCAGCGGTTCGGGCAACTGCGCGAACGGCAGGGTGATGAACATGCGCGCGAGCACCTCGTTCTCGGTGAAGGCGTCGCAGACCGCGGCGATCGCGTCCTGGGCGGCGGCCTCCAAGGTGGTGGAGGCGCGGATGCGGGCGCGCATGCGATCGACGACATCGAGCAGATCGCGGTGACGGGCTTCGGAGAACAGCATCATTGGGCGCGCAGTGTGTCGGGATCGCGGCCGCGCCTAGAGCAACTCCGCGCAGCATCTCCAGGCTGTGGAAGGATGCGACGGCGCTCGGGAGACGTGCTGTTCACCTGCGCGACGAAATCGTTGAGATGACCGCCTTTTCGCGATGATTCCCGTGTGCAAGCAGCCACTCATTCGTCAACGCCTGCGTGCGTCCTGGTCGTCGAGGACAACCCGGCGGATGTTGAACTGCTGCGCGAAGCGATCAGCGATCGGGGGGCGCCGCTCGAACTGCTGCACGCCGAGAACGCGATCCAGGCCTACGAGGCGCTGGCCGGTCGCGGGCCCTGGGCTGACGCCAAGCCGCCGCAAGCCATCCTGCTCGACATCAACCTGCCGATCATCTCGGGGAAGAAGATCCTCGAGATCGTCAGGCAGTACGATGATTGGAAGCACATCCCGGTGGTGATGCTGACGTCGTCGCAGGCCGAGGTCGATCGCGCGGCCTGCGCGGCGTTGGGCGCCACGGCTTACCTCACCAAGCCGCCGACCTACGACGGTTACCTCGCCTTGGCTGACCGCGTGGTGGACATCCTCGGTGCGCAGCCGCGCCAGGCCAAACAGAGCGCCTGACGCCGGCCGGCCCCAGCAGGGAGCCATTTCAGCATCCGGATTGGATCACTAGGACGCTTGCGCGGGTCCCGCTGGGAGGGTGAACGAGAAGCGCGATCCGACGCCTGGCGGGGACTCTCCGCGGGAGAGCTGAATGCGCCTCGCTCCAGCGGGCAACCGATCGTCGGTGAACTGTTTACGCGCAATCGCGGCTGCCTGAACAGCGCCTTCCGGCAGCGGCCCGCTGGTCAGGCCGTCCCGGTGGTCTTGGCCTGGATCTGCTCGTTGGCTTGCGCGCGCTGGACCTTGGTGTCCTGACGGCGCAGCGAACCCTCGGCGTGAACTTCGGGATTGGAATCCGTGGGGCTGGCGGGGATGTCATCCTGCTTGGCGGTGGCGCTGGCCATGAGCAGATCGGCAAGTTGCAGGAAACCGTCCCAGGTGCTGGACTTGCTGATGAAACTCTCTTTCGAGACGGTCCCGGCGTCGATGACATCGCGGTACTCGGTCTCGGGCGCGAAGATGTAGATCGGCGTGTCGTCATACACCCGCGAACTGCGCAGGAAGCGCAGCAGTTCGCCGCCGGTGACGACGGGCAGGTAGGCGTCGAGCAGGATGCAGTGCGGTGGCGGCAGATCGCGCGCGCTCTCCTTGATCTTGAAATAATGCAGGGCCTTGTCGCCCTTCTCGATGACCAGCAACTGGACGGCATGCCCGCTCTCGCGCAGCGCCTCCTCGAGCAGCATGGCGTCGCCCGCGCTGTCCTCGACATAGACGATGGTGGGCAGGTGGGTCTGAGTGGTGTCGGCCATTGAGTGACGGTGGCAGGGGGACGGTCTCTGCAAGGTAGTATCCCCTGAGCCTGTTCAGGGCTGCGAGGTCGGTTCCCCGAGAGCCTGCGGCGATATTGGAACGTTTCGGGGCGGCGCGGTCAGCGCATCCGGGCACGGCGCGCCCCGCGCGAAGGCGTCGAGATTGGCCAGCGTCGTGGAAGCGATCCCGGCCAGTGCCTCGCGGGTGAGGAAGCCCTGATGCCCGGTGACCAGCACATTGGGTGATGCGATCAAGCGCGCGAACATCGCGTCGACGATGACTTCGGTAGATCGGTTCTCGAAGAACAGGGCCTCCTCGCCTTCGTAGACGTCCAGGCCAAGCCAGCCGATGCGGCCGGAGGCGAGGCCGTCGATGACGGCCCGCGTATGCGGCTACCTATGCGTCGGACTATGCGTCGGACTATGCGTCGGACTATCTCCGCATGCTCGGATGCGCGCGTTGCGCGGCGGTGTCCTGGCGACGGAGCGCTCCTTCCGCGTGAACTTCGGGTTTGGAATCCGTCGCGCACGCCGGCGTGGCGTCCTGCTGGGCACTGACGCTGCGCATGAGCAAGTCGGCGAGTTGGACGAAGCCATCCCAGTCGCGGGACTTGGTGATGAAGCTCTCGATGGAAACGATGCCGGCCTGGATCAGGTCCCGGTAATCGGTCTCCGGGGCGAAGATGTAGACCGGTGTGGCGTCGAACACGCGCGAGCCACGGATGAAGCGCAGGAGCTGCGAACCAGCGACCACGGGCAGTTGGGAATCGAGGAGGATGCAGTACGGCAGCGGCAGTTCACTCGGGTTCTCCCAAGCGCGGAAATAGGCGAGAGCCTGATCGCCTGTGGCGAATACCAGCAACTCGACGGCGTGGTCCCCATCGCGCAACGCCTCCTTGAACAGGCCGGCCTCACCCGCGTTGTCTTCGACATACACGATGGTGGGCAGGTGACGCTGGGCAGGGGTGGTCATTGAGGGACCGTGGCACCAGAGCGGTCCCTGCAAGGCCGGGTTCCCATGGTCTCATCACGTTTTTGTCTCGGAGTGGAAAAAGCGAAGCGATTGGACTCTTTACTTGACGACGTAGCGCATGCGGGCAATGGACGTCGCCGTGGGCAGGCATCGAGGTGCTCAGGGCTGGTGGCGATCGCGGCGAGCGCATCGCCGGTGAGCACGCGTGTCTGTGCCTGCATGTTGGGGCAGCCTCCGTGCTGCAAGCCTTGGTGCGCGCCGTACAGCGCCTGACGAAGCAGCGGCCTGGTGCGCCATGGCAGGGGTACACTGATCTCGGAGGCAAAGCGTCGCTAGGCTGCGCATGCCAGGCAATGCGCCAGCATACACAGTGGTGAATCACCGCAGGCGTGTGCCGATGCGCGGACAATCGTATCATGGACCACGTCGCTCGATCCGCTGAGCCGAACCTGCCGGACCCCGTGCCGATGGCGCCAATCGCGACGCCGTTTCGCGATCAGGCGCGCGTCGGCTTCTTTATTTTCTTCCAGATCGCGGCCCTAGCCGCGATCGCCTGGGTGGGCTGGAGCCCGGTCGCGGTCGGCGTCGCCGGGGCGCTGTACCTGGTGCGCATGTTCGCGATCACCGGCATCTATCACCGCTACTTCTCCCACCGCGCCTACCGCACTAATCGCTTTTGGCAGACGGTGTTCGCCGTGATCGGTTGCACCTGCATGCAGAAGGGTCCGCTGTGGTGGGCTGCCCACCACCGGCACCATCACCGCTTCAGCGATCGCCCCGAGGACGTGCACTCGCCGGTGCAGCACGGCCTGTGGCGCAGCCACTTCGGCTGGTTCCTGTCCTCGGTGCACGGCCAGGCCGATCGCTCGCTGGTCCAGGACTTCGCCGCGTTCCCCGAGCTGCGCTGGCTGGATCGCCACCACCTGCTGATGCCGGTGCTGCTCGCCGTCGCCTGTTTCGCGCTCGGCGTCAGCTTGCAGCAGCTCGGCGTCGGCACCGATGGCCCGCAGATGCTGGTGTGGGGGTTCTTCCTCTCGACCACCGCGTTGGCCAACGCGACCTACACCATCAACAGCCTGGCCCATCGCTGGGGTTCGCGTCCGTACCGCACGCCGGACGACAGCCGCAACAACAGCCTGCTCGCCCTGATCACCCTCGGCGAAGGCTGGCACAACAACCACCACCGCTATCCCGCCGCCGCGCGCCAGGGCTTCCGCTGGTACCAGGTCGATCTCACCTTCTACGCCTTGCGCGCCCTGGCCGCGCTGCGGGTGGTGCGCGATCTGCGGCCCGTGCCCGAGCGTATCCTGGCCGAAGCCAGGCCGGGCCGGAGCATCACGCGTGCGGCTGATCGGCTCGACACGCGCGTCGCCACTGAGCACCGCTATTCGCGCCACTGAGCTGTCCGCCGGTCGCCGACCGCGCCGGCGGCCCCGCGCCTGGCAGGCACTGACTGGGGTAGGCCACCTGACGCTTGCCGGATTCGCGCAACGCGTCACACCCTTTCGGTTCTGGGATTTTGCGGGTAATCGCCTTCTGCCGACACCGCGACCACCGGGTCGCCTTTCCCAGGCTCGTCACCGGATGCACCAATGATCGCGCCCACCTCACCCGACAACCTGCCCGCCGCTGCCAACCCATCAGCGGCAGCGGGACCCGACGAGCGGGCACCCGCCAGCGATCCCGACATCGCCCAGAATCCCGACGCCCAGCCATTCCCGGTGGTCGGGGTCGGATCGTCGGCGGGCGGCCTCAATGCCTTGAGCGAGTTCCTCAAGGAGCTTCCCGATGAAACCGGCATGGCCTACGTCCTGATCCAGCATTTGTCGCCGACCTACCCGAGCCAACTGGTCGCCTTGCTCAAGCCCACGACTCGTCATGCCATCGTCCAAGCTCAGGACGGCCTCGCCGTCCTCGTCGACTGCGTCTACGTCATCGCTCCCAACACCAGCCTGACCATCGTCAGCGGCGTCCTGCGCGTCGCTCCGCGCGATGGCAGCACCCAGCCCCATTATTCCATCGACGAGTTCCTGCGCTCGCTGGCCAAGGACCGTCCGGGGCGTGCCATCGGGGTCGTCCTCTCGGGCACCGGCACCGACGGCGCAATGGGGCTCGCCGCCATCAAGGCCGCCGGCGGCATCACCTACGCCCACGACGATTCGGCGGAGCACGGGGCCATGCCGCTCAACGCCATCGCGCATGGTTGCGTCGATTTCATCCTGTCCGCGGGCGAGATCGCCCGCGCGATGGGCAAGATCCACTGCCACGGCTTTCCCGCGCCGTCGGGCTACGCTGAGGCCAACCACGATATCAACCAGGATGCGGTCGCCGATCCGCCGGCCGATGCCAGGGATCCCGCGGCCTACGCGCGGATCATCGCCGCCCTGGGAAGCGCTTCTGGCACCGATTTCACCCACTACCGGCCGACCACGATCTCGCGCCGCATCGCCCGGCGTATGCTCATGCACTCGCTGACCTCGCTCGGGTCCTACGCGGATCACCTCGAAGCCCATGTCGAGGAGGCCGCGGCGCTGCTCAAGGACATCCTGATCGGGGTGACCAGCTTCTACCGGGACCGTGCGGCCTTCCAGGCGGTGGCCTCGACGATCTTCCCGCAGCTGCTCGAGCATCGCGAAGCCGCTGGGCCGATCCGCATCTGGGTGATCGGCTGCGCCACTGGTCAGGAACCGTACACGCTGGCCATCGAGCTGCTCGAGCACCTGAAGGATGCGGCCCGCCAGCCGGCCATCCAGGTCTTCGCCACCGACATCTCGGATTGGTCGTTGGCCAAGGCGCGCGCGGGTTGGTTTCCCGAGAGCATCGCGGTCGATGTCCCGCCCGATCGTCTGCAGCGCTACTTCACCAAGGCCGGCGCCGGCTACCGCATCGCCAAGGCCGTGCGTGATCTCTGCGTTTTCGCCAAGCACGACATCACCAGTGAGATCCCCTTCGGGCGCATGGATCTGATCAGCTGCCGCAACGTGCTGATCTACCTCGGGCCGCAGCTCCAGCGCAAGGTCCTGCCGACCATCCATTTCGCCTTGAAGCCTGGCGGTTTCCTGATGCTGGGCTCTTCCGAAACCGTCGGCCGCTTCGCGCATCTGTTTGAAACCGTGGATGAGCGCCACTGCATCTTCCGCAGGATCTCGGCGCCCGCTCACAGCTCCCCGCCACCCGCGCGCATCCGCCAGGTACCCGCACGCATGCCCCGCCCCCCAGCATTGCCGCCGCCGACCGACTCCGACATGCAGCGGGCCGCGGATCGCATCGTGCTCGGGCGCTTCTCGCCCCCGGGGGTGCTGGTCAACGCCGCGCTGGACGTGATCCAGTACCGTGGCCGCACCGCCCCCTTCCTTGAGCCGGCCGCCGGCGATGCCAGCCTGAACCTGCTCACCATGGTGCCGTTCGCGGTGGGCGAAGCCTTGCGCAGGGCCATCGTCGAGGCCACCGAGCGCAACATCCCCGTGCGCTGCCCGCGCGTCGCGCATCGCCGCGAGAATGCCTTCCGCGACATCGCCTTCGAGGTTGTCCCGGTCCGCATCCCGCCCAACCCCGCCGATACCTTCCTCATCCTCTTCGAGGAGCTGCCAGGAACCGGACCGGGCGCGGCCAGTGCTTCCCCGCTCGCGCGGCCCGGCCCCAGCGATCGGGCCCCGTCGGCCGAGCCCAACGAACTCACGCAGCTACGCTACGAACTGGCTGCGGCGACCGACTACATCCATGCGCTGATCGAGCAGAACGGCGCCCAGGCCGACCAGCTCAAGGTGGCCCAGGAGGAAGCTTCGTCGACCAGCGAGGAGTTCCAGAGCACCAACGAGGAGCTGCAGACCACCAAGGAGGAGATCGAGTCGACCAATGAGGAGTTGACCACCCTCAACGAGGAATTGCGGAGGGCCAATAGCGATCTCGGCGCGGCCGCCGGAGAACTCGCGGAGCAGGGTCGTCTGACCGGCGCGATCGTCGAGACCATGCGCTACCCGCTGCTGGTGCTCGACGGCGACCTCCGCGTGGTGCTCGCCAACCAGGCCTTCCTCACCGACTTCAAGGTCTCGCTCGCCGAGACCCGCGGCCGTCTGGTCTATCAGCTCGGCAACGGCCAGTGGAATATCCCCGCCCTGCGCCGCCTGCTTGAGGACGTCCTGCCCAGTAACTCGGCCTTCGATGATTTCGAGGTGACCCACGAATTCGCCGACATCGGTTGGCGCAGCATGCTGCTCAATGCCCGGCGCCTGGAGTCGGGGGCGGCGCAGTCGCACCGGGTCGTCCTGGTCATCGCCGACATCACCGAGCGCAGTCTCCTGGCCAAGCGGCTCAAGGACACCGCCGCCGAACTGCTGCGTTCCAACGCCGAGCTCGATCAGTTCGCGGCAGTCGCGTCACACGACCTGCAGGAACCGCTGCGCATGATCTCCGGGTACGCCTCGCTCATGCAGCGCAATTACAGCCAGGCGATCGACGAGCGCGGCCGGGAGTGCCTGAGCCAGGTCTCGGGCGCCGCCAAGCGCATGATGGACATGATCGTCGCGATCCTGGCCTTCTCGCGGCTCGGTCAGCACGACGTCCTGGTCGAGTCGATCGACAGCGCCAAGGCGCTGCGCAGCGCCTTGGCCAATCTCAAACGCACCATCGAGACGAAGTCCGCGACGATCGAGGTGGACGACCTGCCCAAGGTGAACGCCAACGCCGAGCAGCTCGCCCAGCTCTTCCAGAACCTGATCGGCAACGCCTTGAAATTCTCCAGCCCGGATCGCCCGCTGGTCATCCGCGTCAGCGCCGTGACCACCGAGACCGAGACCACCTTCGCCATCGCCGACAACGGCATCGGCATCGCCGAGGGGGATCATCCGCGGATCTTCCAGCTCTTCACCCGGCTCAATGCCATGAGCGAGTACGCCGGCGCCGGCATCGGCCTGGCCACCTGCAAGAAGATCGTCGAACACCACGGCGGCCGGATCCGGGTCGAATCCAAGCTCGGCGAGGGCACGACGTTCTTCTGCTCGTTCCCGACGTAGCTGGAACCGGTCCTGCGGCGAGGGTTGGCCGGCCCGCGTTTCGGCCGGTCGGTGGCGCACTCGGCAGTGTCGGCTGCCTCGCAGCTTGAATGATCCCTACCGCGTTGATTATGGGCTTCGTGCGCAGCTTCGGATACCTGCTCGTTCTGCTGTCCCTGCTCGCCGTCCTCGTGGCTCGGCCGCTGCAGGGCTTGGCGATCTGCACCTCGCAGGCATGCCTCGGCACCGTGCACCTGGTGGATGCCTGCCCCTGCGACGATCAGGCGTGCGCAGCTGCGGATGCGGAAGCGCTGGAGGGCGCCGCGACCACACCGCAGGAAGCGTGCGCCTGCGAGCAGTTCGTTTTCGTTTTCGTAGCGATGGAACTGCTCGCTCCCGACCTGCCCAACCATCCTGATCCGTTGTGCACCGTCGCCCGTCTCGTCCGCCCGTTCGATTCGGCGCTGGCGCCAGTTGAACGCGCGCGAGCGATGGCCTGCTTGGCGCGACCACCGCCGTCGCGCGGAACGCTCGCGCATATCGCGACGATCCGACTGACCATCTAGACCCCTGGAACGGCGTGCGCACTGCGCGCGCGCGCCTGCCCACCTGGGCAGGCGCCACCGTCCCCAGGGGTTCTCCATGTCGTGGTTCCATGTTCCCGTCGGCAAGCGCCCTGCGCTGGTCCTGGCCATGTTCCTCATCGCGGCCGTCCCGGCTGCCGAGCCGGTCGTGCAGGCACCTGCCGAACTGTCCCTCGAGGCGCTCGTCGCAGCGTCGCGCTTGCGCCATCCCCTGCGCGCGGTCCTGGACGCCGATCGGCGCGCGGCTGATGCCGACCTCGCGGGTGCGCGGGCCTGGGAGAATCCCGACATCGAGGTCGAAGCCGGTCGCTCGCAGGGGCGCAACGGCGCGGGTGAGGACAGCATCGGCCGGGTCGCGGTCAGCCAGCCGTTCACGGCGCCGCGGCTTCGCTCGCGGCGCATCGCCGCTGCAGCCACCGCTGGACGGGCATGGGCTGCCCAGGCGGACCTGTCGCTGCTCGATCTCGCCTATGACGTGCGCACCGCCGCGCTGTCCGTCGAGATCGGCCGGCGTGCCGTGGCTCTGGCCCGGGAAGCCAAGGCGCAGACCGTGCAGGTCCTCGCCGTGGTCACCCGACGCGTCGCAGCGGGCGAATCCCCGCAGACCGATCAGTTGCGGGTGACCATCGAGGATGCGCGCGCCAGCCAGACGATCGCCGATGGCGAAGCCGCGCTCGCCATCGCCCGTGCGCGCCTCGAGCAGCTGTGCGGACCGCTTCCGGGCGATGCGACCATCGCGCTGCCCGCTTTGTCCCTGCCCGAGCAGTCCCTACCCACTCAGCCCTCGGCGCTCGGACCTGGGGTGGGGTCGCATCCGCGCCTGCTCCACCACCAGGCCCTCGCCGATCTGCGGCG
>JACDEC010000077.1:6465-9952 GCA_013816645.1 Planctomycetota bacterium | reverse complement strand
GGGGGACCGGAGGTCCCCCATACCAACAAGGCCCCGCACGGCGCAGCCGTGCGAGCGGGGCAAGCGAAGCGCAGCCACGCGTTTCGGCGCAGCCGAAACAGGGCCGACTCTTAGAGCTGCCGGGCGAAACCCTGCGGCAGGGTGATGGTCTGGGCGTGCTCGTCGGTGGACGCGAACACGTGCGCGGGCGCGGTATCCCAATGCACCGTCACCGTGTCGCCGGGAGCGCAGCGGAAATGCGGGCCGCACTTCATGGTCAGCACCCCATCGTGGCTGGGCAGCGTGAGGTAGACGTACTGGTGATCGCCCATCAGTTCGACGACCGAGACCTTCATCTGCACGGGCACGCTGGTCGCGTTGGGCGCGACCAGGAAATGCTCGGGACGGATGCCGAGCGCCACCGACTTGCCGGCATGCGCGGCGAAGGCGTGCTGCTCGCGCATCGACAGGGCGACCGCATCGCCGCTGGGCAGGCGGAACTGCCAGCGACCGTCGGCCTGCACCAGGCTGCCGGGGATGACGTTGATCTTGGGCGAGCCGATGAACTCGGCGACGAAGCGGTTGTACGGGAACTCGTAGACCGTCATCGGCGGCGCCACCTGCTGGATCTCGCCGTGGCTCATCACGGTGATGCGGTCGCCGAGCGTCATCGCCTCGATCTGGTCGTGGGTCACGTAGACCATGGTGGTGCGCAGGCGCTGCTGCAGCGTCTTGAGCTCGTAGCGCATCTCGGCGCGCAGCTTGGCGTCGAGGTTGGAGAGCGGTTCATCGAAGAGGAAGACCTGGGGATTGCGCACGATGGCGCGTCCCAGCGCCACGCGCTGCCGCTGGCCGCCCGAGAGCTGCTTGGGGCGCTTCTCGAGGTGGTCCTTGAGGCCGAGCATGCGGGTCGCGTCATCGACGCGGTGCTCGATCTCGAGGCGCGGCAACTTGCGCAGCTTGAGGCCGAAGGCCATGTTGTCGCGCACCGTCATGTGCGGGTAGAGCGCGTAGCTCTGGAAGACCATGGCGATGTCGCGGTCCTTGGGCTCGACGTCGTTGACCCGACGCTCGCCGATCATCAGGTCGCCCTCGCTGACGTCCTCGAGCCCGGCGATCATGCGCAGCGACGTGGTCTTGCCGCAGCCCGACGGCCCGACCAGGACCATGAACTCGTGGTCGTGGATGTGCAGGTCGATGCCTTTGACCGCGGTGAAGCCGTTGTCGTAGGTCTTGACGATCTTGCGCAGCGTGATCGCGGCCATTGGTGGTCCTGCAGGGCTCGAGGAGTGGGCCTTGTAGCGGCCGAGCCCATCGATGCCACCGCCAGGGCCAACCCGGCCGGCGCGGTGTTACCCAGCGCTGGTCGCCCAGCGCTAGCGCAGGGCTGCGCGCACCTCTTCGAGGATCTTCTCGGCTTCCGGCGTGTAGTACTGCACCAGCTTGGTCGGATCGTACTTCAGCTTCTCCTCCATGGTCGTCCCCGCGTGGTGCAGCGGCGAGCATTTCGGGCAAACCCCGCTCGGTTGCGGCGCCCCGGTGCCGGTGCCCGCGCCCTTGGCGAAGACGAAGCGCACCTCGCCGACTCGTCCTGGGCAATCTGAATTGTCGCACGCGAAAGCCGGCCACATGTCCTTGGCATCGATGATCACCGGCGGCACGGGCGGCAGCCGCGAGCGCACGACCTGGACCTTCTCGGGATGGCCGTTGTCTTCAGGGGCGATGACCGCGTGCGGAAAGTCGCCGGGCAGATGCCCATTGGGGACACCCTCCAGCATCCAGCTGCGGCATGACTTGAAGGCGAACACCGACATGCCGATCAGGCCGATGCCGATGGCGACGCGCGCGATGGGTTTCATGTCAGTGCTCGTCGAGCCAGAAGTCACCGGCGTTGTGCGGCGGCTTGCCCCACGCCACGCCATTTTGCAGTTCATAAGTAGAATAGACACCGGTCAACATCATCTGGCCATCGGGCCAGAGCTGGTTGCCACCGCCAGTGATGTAGCGTGGATCGCGCAGCACGCGGACGTGGCCGTCCATGAACAGGGTGGGACGGTGGAATTTGCGGTGCCAGCTGTGCCCTTGGAGATCGAACCAACCACCGGGGTGCTGACGATTCGAGCAGAACTGGTAGGGCGTCTGCGACGGGATATCGAAGGTCTTCATATGGATTATTCCCGGCCCGTCGGCCCAGGAATTGTTGTAATTATAATACAGGGCGCCTTCATAGGCGTTGAAGACGTCCGTGCTGCCGTTGCGATACTTCCACAACAGCCTGCCCGCGACCATCTCGGTACCGACCATGTCCGAGGATGGGCAGCGGAACACCTTGGAGCCGCTCACCCCATAGGATGGCACCAGCTTGGTGCCCATGTATTCGGACAAGCCCATCTCGAGGATGCCGCAATCATGGCCCATGAAGCGCGCGTCGTTCGGCGGGACGATGCGAAACCAGGGCAGCCGGTCCTCGTTGTCATTGCAGTAAGCGACCATCGCGACGCCGATCTGCCGCAGGTTCGACGCGCAGGCCATCTTGCGACTGGCATCCATGACCAGCGACAGGGTCGGCATCAGCATCGCCGCCAGGATGCCGATGATCATGATGACGACGAGCAGTTCGATGAGCGTGAAGCCGGCGCGCCAAGCGCGGGTCGGTCGCACGGTGAATCGAGCGTTGGTCATGAAGCCCTCCTGGTGCCGCTGGTACCCATAGTGCCTGAAGCATACCTTGAAAAAGCCGGCAGCGCCAAAGGTAGACAGCGGCCAGGCTGCGGATCACCCACCGCTCACGCACCAAGCGGATCGCTGTCCGGCTTGCTCTTTCGCTGTTGGCGGAGCGTTTGTAACGGTTTGGCAGCCTGCCGTGCTCCGGTCCGGCCGCATTCCGGACGCCGGGTCAGCCCCGGGAGGACGCGCCATGATCCGCCACCGACCCCCCAGGCGAACCCCACGGGTATGAGCAGGGTCGCATCCGGGCGTGGACTTCGCCACGGCCAGCCACATCCTCCGCCGCTCCAACGCCATGACGCACCGGACAACCGCGCTCGCCTGCCTGCTCGTCCTCGTCTGCGCCGCCGCGCCAGCCGCCGAGGACGACCTCGACAGCCTGCTCGCCAATGCCACCACCGGCTTGTCGCAGTTCACCTTCGACTGGCCGCGCAAGCCGTTCCGCGCGGTGCGCGAACGCGCGCCCAAGGGCTCACCGCAATGGCAGCAGGCGACCTACGGGCTCGCGGTCTGCCAGCAGCAGGTCACCCCGGTCGAGAAGGCCGGCATCACCGAGGCCGCCGCGCTGTTCCTGGAGTTGGCCGAGACGGCGCCGGACTCGAAGTTCACCCCGCGCAGCCTGCTCAATCTCGGTCGCATCGCCGAACTGGTCGACTACTACGAGGACCCGGTCGACCTCGAGGCCGCCCGGATCCGCTACCGCGAGGTCGCGACCCGCTGGCCGGCGGATCCGATCGCGGGCGAAGCGACCCTGCGCCTCGCCGGCAGCTACGTGCTCACC
>JACDEC010000077.1:5107-6455 GCA_013816645.1 Planctomycetota bacterium | reverse complement strand
GTGCTCACCACCGCCGCCGCCGACGTGCAGCAGGCCGTGGGCATCCTCGACGGCTGGCTGTCCGCGCATCCCGACGAACCCTTGGCGCCGGTGATGTGGCAGTACCTCGGCGACATCCACTTCTTCTACCGCAACGACGATGGCGCTGCGCTCGATGCCTACCTCGCCGCCGACCGCCTGGGTGTGCTATGGGCCAGCCGCGAGGGCCAACTGTGGTGGCGCATGGCGGTGCTCGCCGAACGCCTGAAGCGCACCGAGGTGGCGATCGCCTTCTACCGGAAGATCTGCACCGACGCCCAGACCTCGGGTCGGGCCTTCGAAGCCCAGCTCGCCCTGGCGCGGCTCGGCGTCGAACCGCCTGAATTGACTGCGTTCGCCTCGTACGAAGGGCCGCGCCCGGATTTCAGCGATGCCGCCGCGCCGATCGTGGCTCCTGCGCCCCCTGCGCCGAGCGGAGCGCCGTGACATGGAACCGCTGAACGCCACCCGTCGCCACGCCAACCCCCACCGTCCGGAGCCCGCTCCCGCCCGCGGCTGGCGCCGGGTCGTCAACCTCAACACCTTCGGCATCGCGCTGGTGGTGCTGACCTGCGTGGCCAGCCTCTATCAGGTGCTGAGCATCCGCCACGAGGTCCAGGATCCCTCGCTCAAGATCATCCGCATGGCCCACTGGCAGCTCGAGGCGGGCTACCGCGATTCGCTACAGACGGTGATCGACGACTACTGCGCGATGCACCCGGACGTGAAGATCATCCAGTCCGGCGTGACCGAGCGCGTCTACAAGCAGTGGCTGAACGTCAACCTCATTGCCGACAACGCTCCAGACATCTGCGAGCTCGGCATGGCCAGCCTGAGCGACAAGGCCGATTCGGTGGCCAAGTACTTCGTGCCGCTCGGGCAGGAGATCGCCAAGCCCAACCCCTACAACGCCGAGCAGTACCTGGGCGAACTCGAGAGCAGCGACGCGGCGTTGCGCGGGCACCTGCAGACCGCGGCGTGGCGCGAGACGCTCTTCGACGGCATGCGCGGCGGCTACAACCAGGAGCTGCAGGATTACTACTCGATCCCCACCAGCTTCTTCACCATCCGCATGTTCTACAATCCGCAGCTGCTCAAGGAGGCCACCGGGTCGGAGCAGCCGCCCAAGACCCTGCTCCAGCTGCTCGCGACCTGCGATGCGCTCAGCGCCTGGGCGCGGCGCGAGGACCGGCGCTTCTACCCGATCTCGGGCGTCGGCTACAGCCGCGGGATGTTCATCGACCCCTACCGCGTCTGCTTCACCTACCGCTACGCCGACGCGGTGGACACGGATCTGTCCGGCGACATCTCGTCGCTCGAGTCGTGGGCC
>JACDEC010000077.1:0-5097 GCA_013816645.1 Planctomycetota bacterium | reverse complement strand
GGGCCGCCTTCCAGGGCGGCAAGGCCGGCTTCGCCGATCCCGCCATCAAGGCGTACTTCGAGGTGGTGCGCGCGATCTGCTCGCACTTCAATCCGCAGTTCATGGCCATGGATCGCGATCAGGCGATCGCCGATTTCGCCCAGGGCCGGGCCGCCTTCATGGCTTCCGGCGCGTGGGATGCCGCGTCGATCTTCCAGGCCTGCCGCTTCGAGGTCGGCGTCACCGCCTTCCCGCTCCCCGCGAAGGGCGAGCGCTACAGCGAGTTCGGCATCTACGGCATCAACGAGGCCGGCGTATCCGGAGCCGGCAAGTACGGCATCGCCAAGCGTTCGAAGCACCCCGAGGTCGCCCTCGACTTCCTGCGCTTCCTGAGCAGCCACAAATGGAACCAGCAGCTCAACCGCGGCGCCGGCTGGCTGCCGGTCACGGTCGGCACGGTGCCGGCCGACAACATGCGCCCGTTCATGCCAAACCCCTATGGCGTCACCGCCAACATCGGCTGGGGTGGAGGCTTCGATCTCGGCATCAAGGTCGAGGGCGCGACCGGCCGCTACCTCGGCGGCGAGGTCACCTACGACGCACTGCAGAAGTCGGCCGGCGAAGCGATGGCCGACAAGGTGATCGGCTACGAGCGCATCTGGTACAAGAACCACGAGAGCACCCGCGACAGCGCGCGCGGCTTGGAGCGGACCATCGCCGTGCAGACCTCACGCCTGCTCATGGATACCGCGACCCCCACGACCGAGCGCCGGGTGCGTGAATGCATCCTCGACCAGGCCCTGACCAACAACGGCGCCAACATCCGGCTGCTCTACGAGCGCCAGACCGGCAAGCCGTTCCCGGAGAAGCCGTGACCACGGTCGTCAAACCGATGCCCGTGCCGCGCCGGCGGTCGGCGTTCGCCTACCGCGCGCGCCTGCTGGCGATCCTCTACCTGCTTTGCGTCCCGACCATGGTCGGCGTGCTGCTCTTCACCTACTACCCGAACATCGAGGTGGTGAAGTACGCGTTCTACCGTTGGGACGGTTCCAACATCGTCGAGTACCGCGGTCTCGAGAACTTCCGCCAGGCCTTCGGCGCTGATCCGCTGTTCTGGGGCAGCTTCGAACTCGTCGGCATCCTGCTCATCGCCAACCTGGTGAAGATGTGGCCCAGCATCCTGGTCGCCATCGCCCTGCACCGGCTCAACAGCCAACGTTGGCAGTACCTCTACCGCGTGCTCTTCGTGCTGCCGATGGTCATCCCCGGCCTGGTCTGGCTGCTGATCTGGAAGACCTTCTTCACCTCGGGCATGTTCAACGATGTGCTGCACGCCAGCGGCGCGATGTGGGTGTTCCGCCACCTCGACGCCGGACTGCCGGCGCTGGCCACGACCTTCGCGACCTCGGCCTACCAGTACGATGGATCGTTGCTCTCCGCCGCGCTGCAGGTCTTCCGCGCGATCCCCTTCCTGTTCGCATCGTCGTGGGGCCTGGCGCTGTTCGGCATCGCCTGCCTGGTCGCCGGACCGGGGATCGCTTCTATACGCGGTCGCTGGCTACCGTGGCTGATGGTGCTGATCGCCGGCGCGATGATCTGGGAACCGACGACCTGGCAGGCGTGGAACGCCGCCGATGGCGTCGCCGTCGCCTGGCACCAGTACATCCCCTGGCGCCTGCTGCTGCTGCCGATCCTCGCCGCGGCGATTCCCGAATGGCTGCGCCGCCGCGACCGCATTGAAGCCACCACCCGGGTGCGCTGGATCGCCTGGGGCTGCGTAGCCCTGGCTTCGCTGCTCATCCTGCTCACCGAGACCTGGGTCGAACCGACGGGTCAGTTCTCGCCGCTGCTCGACGGCCGCCCGGCCAACCCAGCCTGGCTCGGTCACAGCAAGCTGGTGATCCCGGCGCTGATGCTGTGGGGCTTCCCCTGGGTCGGCACCATCGGCGTGCTCATCTACCTCGCCGGCCTGCAGAACATCTCGACCGAGGTCTACGAAGCCGCGGAACTCGATGGCGTGGGGCCGATCGGCAAGATCTTCCGCATCGAGCTGCCGCTGATCCTGACCCAGGTGCGCATCAACCTGATCTTCATGACCATCGGCACCTTGACCGACTACGCGTTCTACCTGCTGCTGCTCGGTCCCGATGGCGGTTCGGATAACAAGGGCATGGTCCCCGGCCTGTACATGTACAACAAGGCCTTCATCCAGAACGAATTCGGCTACGCCTGCACGCTCGGCATGTGCATGTTCGTGATCGTGCTCGCGCTCACCGTGTTCTACCAGAAGTACGTCAAGGTCGAGAAGTAGATGAGCGTCCGCGTCTCCTTCCGCTCCGAGTTCGCCAAGCACGCCATCGTGTGCTTCGTGCTCGGCTTCGCCTTCCTGCCGCTCTACCTGATGCTGGTGATCAGCCTCAAGAGCAACGAGCAGTTCGCCAACAACCAGTGGTTCTTCGACGCGCCCAAGGATTGGCAGTGGCACAACTGGGTGGTGGGTTGGCAATCGGTGCGCGACCACATCGCCAACTCGATGGTGGTGTCGGTGGGATCGGTGCTGCTCTGCCTGTCGATCGCGGTGCCCACCGCCTACGTCATCGCCCGCTACCGCTTTCCCGGTCGCGAACTCGTCTATTACGGCTTGATGATCACCATGTTCCTGCCTGGCGGGGCCGCGGCGCTGGTCACCACCTTCACGCTGATCAGCAAGCTCGGACTGCTCAACAACCTCGGCGCACTGATCCTGCTCGGCGGCGTGGGCGGACAGGTCACCTGCGTCTTCATCCTGCGCCAGTTCATCGAGGACATCCCCAAGGAGCTCTTCGAGAGCGCGCAGATCGACGGCGCCGGTCACCTACGCCAGATGACCGCGATCGTCCTACCGCTCTCCGGGCCGATCCTCGGCACCCTGGCGATCATGCAGTTCATCGGCGCCTGGAACGACATCATGCTCCCGCTGATCCTGCTGCGCGACAAGGAGTTGCTCACCGTGCCGGTCGGCCTGCTGCGCCTCGATGGCGAGTACGTCAAGCAATACGGTCAGCTCATGGCGGGCTACGCGATCAGCAGCGTGCCCCTGATCCTGTTGTTCCTGTTCACCATGCGGATGTTCGTCAAAGGTCTCACCGCCGGCGCGGTGAAGGGCTAGCACTTCCAGCGAATCCCGCAGTTTCCGGTCCAACGCTGGATCGCCACGACGGCCATCGGCGAAGCGGTCCGGTACACTGCTCCGATGCCGTTCCTCGCCCTGCGTATCCTCGCCGTCCCGGTCATCGTCCTGCTGGCCATGCGGACCATCGCCCCCGATCTCGTCGAACGACACCTCGAACGCTCGCTGTCGGCGTCGGGCACCTATCGGGCGAGCATCCGCAACGTCGATCTCCACCTCTGGCGCATGGCCTACCGGATCAAGGACCTCGACCTCGTCACGCTGGCGGAAGGCGAAGAATTGCCGTTCATCCACGCGCCGCGCACCGATGTCACCCTGGTGTGGAGCGATCTGCTGCGCGGCGAGGTGCGGGCGCGGGCGGTTATCGAACAGCCGACGATCGACGTGGTGGTCGCCAAGGCCGCGCCCGAGAACGCCAAAGAGACCGAGGAACGCACCAAGGAGGTCAAGGACAGCGCCGAGAAAGGCGAGAAGCCAGGCGTCGATGGCCTGGAGATCGCCACCGGCACCGAACTCGGCGAGGTCATCGCACCAGCGGGCGACTGGCGGACTGCCCTGCGCGAAATGATGCCGACCACCATCGAACGGCTCGAGATCTGCCGAGGCACGTTGCGCTACGTCGACCTGGCCAACGGGCTCGAGGTGCCGCTCGAGCGGCTCGAACTCGTCGCCACCAACCTGACCAACCGTCCGGTGGAGGGCGAGCCGCTTCCCACCAGCATCGCCTTGACCGCGGACACCATCGGCGGCGCCACATTGGACGTCGACGGCCGGATCGACCTGCTCGCGCCCCAGCCGACCTTCACGGTCTCGGCATCGTTGGAGAAGCTGCACCTGCCAGCGATCAATGAACTGCTGCGAAGCTACGTCGATTTCGACCTCGAGGACGGCGACCTCGACCTCTACGTCGACGCCGATGCCGGCGACGGCGCACTCGACGGCATGGTCAAGCCGCTGGTCACCAACCTCAACGTGGTCGACGCGAAGGAGATCAAGAAGGACGGCGTCATCCAGTCGGTCAAGGAAGCGGTGATCGGCGCCGCGGCCGAAGTCACCGAGAACCAGGGCAAGGACCGCCAGGCCACCGAGATCCCGATCTCCGGCGATTTCAACGATCCCAAGACCGACCCGATGACCGTGATCAAGAGCGCATTGGGCAACGCCTTCGTGCAGGCGATCAAGCCGGGCCACGAACGCAGCGAAAGGAAACGCGACGACGGGAAGGATACGAAGAGGCGGAAGCAGCAGGACCGGGAGGGCAAGAAGTCGTAAGCGGACTAGGAAGCTGCGCTGCTCTCCTAGCATCGGCGCCATGCCCACGGCACGCCTGCGGAGCTACCGACCCGGCGATCTCGAACAGCTGGTCGCGATCCAGCGCGAATGCTTCCCGCCGCCGTTCCCGGCCGAGCTGTGGTGGACGAAGGCGCAGATCGCATCGCACTGCCACCTGTTCCCAGAAGGCGCGCTGTGCGCCGAAGCCGAGGATGGATCCCTGGTCGGATCGGCCACCGCCCACCTGTTACGTTGGGATCCCCAGGATCCCGACCACACCTGGGCCGAGGCCGCCGATGGCGGGATGCTCGCCAACCACGAACCCGACGGTGACACTCTCTATGGCGTGGATGTCGCGGTGCGTCCCGCCTGGCGCGGTCGCGGCATCGCGCGCCAGTTCTACCAGGCGCGCTTCGCATTGGTGCGCAGCCGCGGGCTGCGGCGCTTCCTCGCCGGCAGCCGGATCAGCGGGTACCACCTGCACCGCGACCGGCTCAGCCCCGAGGCATACGCCGCCGAGGTCGTCGCCGGGAGGCTCAGCGATCCGGTGGTGACGCCGCAACTGCGCGCCGGACTGGTTCCGGTGCGGGTGGTGCGCGGCTACCTGCCCGACGCCGAGGCCAGCGATTGCGCGCTGCTCATGCAGTGGCAGAACCCGGACATCCCCTGATGCACCT
>JACDEC010000511.1 GCA_013816645.1 Planctomycetota bacterium | reverse complement strand
CGGCCACAGCGCTGACCACGGCAGCGCCTCGGGCGCCAGCCAGCAGCCTGCTCGCTAGGCGGACTTGGCGGCCGGCGCGGTGGCGAGCAGCGCCTTGAGCGACTCGCCCAGGGCCAGGTAGCCATCCCACATGCCCGGTTTGGTGACGAAGGTCACCCGGTGCGGGGCGACCAGCTGCTGATCGCACGGGCGGCGCGACGAGGTCAGCACCACGATCGCCAGGTCCTGCAGGTCCGCGCGACCGCGCAGGCGGGCGAGGATCTCATGGCCGTCGACGACGGGAAGGTTGAGGTCGAGGATCACCAGGTCCGGGCGCCGGATCTGCGCATCCGGCTGGTTGAAACCCAGCTGGACGAAGGCTTCGCTCGCCGAGCGGGCGATGATGAGCTGCGCGTCGATCGCGCTCTCCTCGAACATCTGCTCGATCAGGCTGACGTCGCCAGGGTTGTCGTCGACCAGCAGGACGGTCGGGATGTCGCGCATGGGCCACCTCAGTCAGCACCGCACCAGCTCCGCATCCGGGATTCGGATGGGTCCGCGGCTGCAGGCGGATGGTGAGCGGCGGAAGCGGGTGGACCAGGGTTGTTGAAGCTAGCTGTCTACCCGTGTTGAAGCTGTGGTCGGCGAGGGCTTCAGGGCAGGCGGGTAAGCTTGAAGGCGAGATGCCGGATCAGCGGCGGCCCCGCCAGCACCAGATCGCCACCCGGATGTGCGATGGTGGCACGATCGAGCACCACGCCGCGATCGGCGTCCCACCATTCGATGGCCACGCTTCCCGCGGCGATCGCCCCGAGCGGAATCTTGAGCTGCGCATGCGCGCCAGCCGGGCCACCGCGGCGGACCCAGGCGGTGTCGAGCGCATAGCCCAGGATCCGACCCGGCTTCTGCCAGCACCTGCACCACAGCTGCACTCCCTCGGCAGTGGCTGGCAGACGGCGCGAGGCGCCGCCGCGCAGATCCTCACCGACGAGGAATCGGCGCACCGCGCCGTAGGGCGCCCAACGCTCGCCCTGGTCGACCCATTCGTACCACCACAGCATCGGCGAGCCGCCGTGGCCGGTCACCGCGGCGACGAAGGGCGTGCTGGCGAGCTCGGCGGCGATCTGGTCGGAAGGACCGGCGCCCCAGCTGGCACCGTACTCGGTGACCAGCACCGGCTTGCCGTACTGGGCCAAGCCGTTGCCGGCGAGCGTGCTGGCCTCGATCAGGTCGGGCAGGGACCCGCCCTGGTGGTAGGCGTCGATGCACACGTAGTCGAGGCCGGGCAGCGCGACCACGCCGCGGTCGGGAGACGTGTAGTCGCCTGCCCAGTGGCTGGTGATGGGATGATCGTAGATGTCGAGCGCGGCCCAGCGCGCGCAGGCGCGTTCGTGCCAGGGCACCACGTTGGCGCCGGCCTGGGTCAGATTGACCTCGCTCCACAGCTTCCAGCCCAGCACCGCGGGATGGTCGGCCCAGCGCGCGCAGAGGTAGCGGCGATAAGCTTCCTGACCGGCCAGCGCCCACGGATCGGTGAACAGTTCGGCGGCGGTATCGATGCGACCGCCATTGCTGCGGTTGTAGGGACTCAGCTCCCATTCGTGGTCGTTGCCGATCGAGCCCTGGCCGTGGTTCATGATCACCAGGTTGACGCGCACCCCGCGGCGCCAGGCGTGGTCGAGCACCTGGTCGAGCCGCCAGGCGTTGCCCTCGTTGTAGCGGCCCTGCCCATGGAAGCCGCGCCAGTCGGAGCGCCACTCCAGGCCGAGGTTCCACGCCGCCATCCAGATCTCGACGGCGTCGGCGCCGCTCGCCGCCAGGCGGTCGAGGTAGGCGGCGTAAGCCAGGCTGCCGCGATCCGGGGTCAGGCGGGTGCCGAGCGTCTCCTGGCAGCGCACGTCGTTGAGCGAGCGGATGTTCAAGCCGATCGGCCAATGGAACCCGCGCGCGTCGCGGAAGAACCGCCGATCCTCGGCGTCGACCCGCACGTAGTCGTCCCACGGCTCGCCGTCCACGACCAGCGGTGGCAGTTCGCTCTCGATCTGGGTGCCGTCGGCCCAGCGCGCGATCAGGCGGATACGATGCGATCCCGGCAGGCGCGGTCGCAGGCGCACGCGGAAGCCGGCGGCGCCATCCGCGACCACCTCCTCGCAGTCGCCGCGGTCGGCACCCCGCATCGGCTGATCGTGGAAGGCGGGGATGCTCAGTTCTCGGCCATCGGGTCCGGTGACCAGCGCTTCGAGCGTGAACGACGCGGGATCGTAGGGATTCGCGGGGTACGGATCGGGACGGCAGGCGAGCTGCCAACGCTCGCCGGTGCGCGCCTCGGGCGACCAGCCGAGATCGAGCAGGCGATGCGCTCCGGCAACGGGGGTCGACGCAGACAATCGACAATCCACCGCGACGCTGACGCCATCGCCGGCGTGTGCGGACCACAGGAAAAGACCGCTGCGATCGCACAGAGCGCCCGCTTCCGGAGACCAGGCCATGCGCTCGGGTTCGCTGCGCAGCGGCTCGGCAGCGGTCAATGCGAAGAACGCCTCGTGCGATCCGGCGGCCAGCACGCCATCGCGGGTCCGCTGGAACCAGCGCCCGTGGCGGTCGCAGACGAACGCGCCCAGGCCAAGGTCGTCAGGCGCCGCATCCGGCACCTGCACCCGCACCGCGACGTGACGGTCGCCGGAGATGCGCCACGGCAGCTCGACGCGGGACACCAGCGGCGAGCGCAACGGCACCGACACCACCAGCCGGTTCCCTGCGAAGCCGATGCTGCCGCCGCGTAGATCGAGCGGCCCGTCCCAGCCTTGCATGGCGCTGAACTCCATGGTCCCGTCGCCGAGCTTGACCAGCGACCCACCTCCCGTGAGCGCGCCGGCGAAGACAACATCGTCATCGACTGCGATGGTCAGTTCGCCCCCCTGCAGGGCGACCGACCCGTCCCCGGCCAGGCGTGCGACGCGCTGTGCATGCCCGCCGAGATCGAGCACCGTCCCAGCGCGCAGCGTCACGTCGCCGCCAGCGAGCGCACCGGCCGCTGCGCAGCGCAGGACGCCGGACGCGACGGTGATCGCTCCAGCGAACGCGTCCGCGC
>JACDEC010000510.1 GCA_013816645.1 Planctomycetota bacterium | reverse complement strand
GCCCACCGGTGTGGGCATGCGAGCGGGGCGCAGAGGTGTCAGCTCAGAAGGAGTATTGCGTGTACAGCCAGAGCTTCCGGGTGTCGACGTTTTGCGGCTGCGCGGCACCGGGGGTGGTGCCGGGGAAGGCGGCATCCTCGCCGTCGTCCGCGGTGTAGTCAGCGTACTTCACGCCGAGGATCCAGTTGGGGTCGAGCTTCTTCACCTGGTACTCGAGCAGGTAGTTCATCTCGTCGCCGTAGTGGATGCTGTCGGCGTCCGAGGCGTATTGATGGTAGACGACAGCGAAGCGGAAGCTGTCGAACCACGGGACGGTGATCGGGATCGGACCTCCGAGCGAGATGTACGCGTCCTGCAAGCCGGTGCGCGGCGTGTTGAGGAACATGTCGGCCCAGCCGTTGAAGGCGTGCAGCGTGGCCAGCGGCGTGGTGAACGTGTTCATCTCGTCGGTCGCCGTCCCATCCTCGCCGCTGAGCAATTCATAGCCGAGTTTGAGCACCAGGCCGCGCCAGCCGCCGCCGAGTTCTCCGGCGAGGTAGTGCGCGTCGAGTTCGACCAGGGAGTTGTCGCCGTAGTCCTGCTGCTTGGCGCCCTCGGCGAGGTACACCGCGCTCCAGTCGGCGTCGAACTTGTACGTCCCGTTGAAGCGCAAGCCGAAGGTCTGGGTCGACTGGTTGCCGAAACCGGTCTGCGCCGCGACATTCGGCGGCTGGGGATCCATGTCGACGAGGTAGGCGTAGCCGGTCAGCGTGCCGATGTCTGGGACCTTGTAGGCGAGGTTGACGAGGTGGCTGGCGTCGAAGTCGATGTCGCCGACCGGACTGTCGTCGCCGAGGATGCGGTGCACGTGGTCGAGCCAAGCGTAGAAGAACGTGGTGTTCTCCAGGTACGACGTGGTCAGCGACACCGCGTCGAAGCTCTGCCAGTTCTGGCGCCATCCCACCGGGCCGACGAAGCGCTGGTTGTCGAGGCTGATCTCCTGGCGCCCGGCCTTCACCGCGGTGCGCGGCGCGTAGCCCGGCGCGTACTTCACCCAGGCCTGGTTGAGCTCGCTGCCCTCGGGATCGAGGATCGCCGAGTGGAAAGCACGGCCGTTCGCGGCGGTGCTCGCCGGGGTGCCGCCGTGGTGGGATTTTGCATTGGCGAACACCCCCTCGAACTGCCCGAACACGCTCACGCCGTGGAACGGCTTGGTCTCGTAGCCGATCGCCACCCGCGAGGTCGCGGCGTAACCGTCGTGGCGGGTGGTGGCCAGAGTCTCCTGATCGACGTGCTCGTAGCGGTAGCGCAGGAACAGCGACGGCTTGCCGTAGGTCAGCGACTCGCGCAGCTCGGAGATCGTGTCATCAATGGTCGCGGCGTCGACGCGTCCGACCAACGGAGTGAGCGCCAGCGCGGCGAGGGTGAGCGAGCGGGTGCGGGACATCGGAGGCTCCTGAATGGTGGCGGATGCGGGATCGGAAAGGCGCGTGCATCCTCGGCCGCTGCGCGGTTCGCAGCGTCTGGAGGCGGGCGTGGATGGGAATGGTTTCAGCCGGTCGCGATGGCGAGCGGACCGGGGATGGGATCGGGGCGGCCGGGAGCGGATGCGGCGGCGGGAGCGGCGGATTCCGCCTGGGCCGGCGCCGCGGCACCGTTGCGGCGCCAGAACAGGAAGCGCATGCACTCGGTGCGGTAGTGGGTGAACTCCGCGGATTCCATGAAGGCGATGCGCTCGCGCGGCCGGGCACGCTCGACGTCGAGGACCCGGCTGATGGTCGCGCGGTCCGTTGTTCATCATGGAAAATCGCGCGCCGCGCCAGTGCCCGTTACAGGGTGACCCATCGTCGACCCGCAGATGGTCGCGCGCGAGCGCCCGCCGTGCATCGACAACGAGCAAAAACCGATCATCAGGCGGAGGAACGCTCGCCCAGGGCGCTGCCCCCCCCTGCGTTTCGCCCTGATGTGTCGCGCCGCGCAGCACACGGCCCTGGCACGAAATGTGATGACGCACGCGCGGAGGATGAAACCCGTGAGCGACCAGGCCCAGCGCATCGAACTGCGCCGTTTCGATACCCGGCCGATGTGCGCCTTCCACTGCGCGTGGGGCGCCTTCTTCCTGTGCTTCTTCGGCTGGTTCGGCCTCGCCCCGCTGATGGGCACGATCCGCGACGACCTCGGGCTCAGTCGCGAGCAGGTCGCCAACGCGGCGATCGCCTCGGTCGCGGTCACCATCCTGGCCCGGCTGCTGTTCGGCTGGCTGTGCGACCGCATCGGGCCGCGGCGCAGCTACACCGCCTTGCTGATCGTGGGCTCGCTGCCGGTGATGGCGGTGGGCCTGGCCGACAGCTACGCGACCTTCCTGACCGCGCGCCTGGCGATCGGCGCGATCGGCGCCTCCTTCGTCATCACCCAGTACCACACCACCAAGATGTTCGCGCCGGCCTGCGTCGGCACCGCCAACGCCACGGCCGCGGGCTGGGGCAACCTCGGTGGCGGTGTCGCCAACATGACCATGCCGCTGGTGCTGGCGGCCCTGATCGGATTGGGGGCGACCCCGGCCATGGGCTGGCGCTTGGCCATGCTGCTGCCCGGCATCGCCATGCTGATCGCCGGCGTGGCCTATTACCGATTCACCCGCGACACCCCGGCCGGCGACCTCGTCGATCTGCGTGCCGCTGGCGAGGCCCGGCCGTCGCTGACCGGCGGGTTGTGGACGGCGGCCAAGGACCCGCGGGTGCTCGCACTGGCCGCGCTCTACGGCGCCTGCTTCGGCGTCGAGATCACCTTCAACAATTGGGCCGCCCTGTATTTCCATGATCGGCTCGGCTGCTCGCTGGCGGTGGCCGGCCTGCTCGCCGGCATCGTCGGCGGGATGAACCTCTTCGCCCGTTCGCTCGGCGGCTGGCTCGGCGACCGCTGCGGCCGCAGCGGTGGCATCCGCGGTCGGGCCCTGCTGCTCGGCGCCGTGGTCCTGGGCGAAGGCCTGGCGCTGATCGCGTTCGCGCAGGCCGGATCGCTGGCCCTGGCGATTCCCTGCCTGGTGCTGTTCGGGTTGTGCGTGTGCATGGCCTGCGGCGCGACCTTTGCC
>JACDEC010000076.1 GCA_013816645.1 Planctomycetota bacterium | reverse complement strand
GCCCGCGCCCTGACCATCATGGCTCCGAGCATCTTCGCCGGCGTCCTGACCACGGTGGCGGCCTTCGTGGTGCTCGGCTTCAGCGAGTTCCGCGGCCTGCGCGAACTCGGCATCGTCTCGGGCATCGGCCTGAGCCTGATGCTGGTCCAGCTGCTGGTGGCGCTGCCCGCGTTCCTCGCCCGCTTCGGCCCGCGCCGCATCCACCACGCCACCCACCTCGCCTGGCTCGGCCGCAGCGTCCTGCACCGGCGCTGGCTGTACGGCGGACTGACCGTGGTCGCGCTGCTCGGCGCGGTGGTGGTGCTGGCCCGCGCCGGGGCGCTGACCCGCTTCGACAGCGACGCCCGCAACCTGCGCCCGGCTCACGATCCGCTGCTCGACCAGCAGCGCGCCCTGCTCAAGGACCTCGGCCTGGGCAGCGACCGCCTGCAGATCATGCTCGACGGCGCCGACACCGAGCGGGTGATCGAAGCCGCGGCGACCCTGGCCGAGCACGCCGCCGCGCAGCCCGGGACGACCGCCTGCACGCTGGTCGAGCCGCTGCCGCGCAGCCTGCCCGACGGAGTGGCGGTGGTGATGCCGGAGGACACCCAGTCGATCGCCGGTGGGCGGGTGTTCGACACGCCGATCGGCCGGCTGCGCGCTGAACGCATCAGCTCCGGCCGGCTCGAAGGCCTGTCGTGGGTCGGCGCGCAGCGGCCGGCGCCGGGCAGCCCGCCGCTCGCGGTCGGCACTCCGATCACCATGCGCCCGCTGTTCGCGGGCCTGCCGCCGGCGGTGCTCAGCCTAGTCTCACCCGCCCGCCAGCGCGCGGCGCTCGCCCGTCTCGCCAGCGAGGTCGACTGGGACGGATTGAACCGGCTGGAATCAGGGCTGCCCGCCGCCCTGCGCGAGCGGCACCGGGGGTTCTTCGCCGATCTCGGCGAACTGCGCGAGCGCTCAGCCGCGAGCAGGCCGCTGATGCTCGATGATTTCGCCGGCACGCCGCTCGCCTCGCTGGTGCGGGCGTTCTACCGACGCGCCGATGGACGCTCGCAGCTGCTGGCGCGCTTCCAGGCCGACGACCTCGGCGCCGGCGGCCTGCGCGTCGCCGATTATGCCGCCGCCTTGTCGATCGACGCCGTCGCGGCGGACTCGGGGGTCGCCGTCACCCCGGTCGGGGTGTCGGTGCTCGGCGAGGCGCTGCAGGACGCCCTGCTCGCAGATTTCGCCCGGCTGGGTCTGTGGACCGCCCTGGCGGTCTTCGCGCTGTTGATGCTGCTGATGCGCGGATTCGACGCCGTGGTGGCGATGCTGGCGCTGGGCGCTGGCGCCTTGCTCATGCTCGCCGGCATGCAGCTGGCGGATCTTTCCTGGAACCTGGTCAACATCGGCGTGCTGCCGTTGATCATCGGCATCGGCATCGATGCCTCGATCTACTTCATCAACGCGCTGCGCCGACACCGTCGCGACCGTCATGGCGTCGGCGCGGCGCTCTCCGAGGTCGCCCATCCCATGCTCATGACCACGGGGGCGGCGATCATCGGTTTCGCCTCGCTGCTCGGCAGCGACTACCGTGGCCTACGCAGCATGGGGCTGGTGGCGATCCTCGGCATGGCCACCTGCCTGCTCGTCGCCGTGGTGGCACTGCCGGTGGCAGCGCTGTTCACCAGTCATCGTCGCCACCGGCCGGAGGATCCCCTACCCCACCTGTGACCGGCCTGAGTCGGTTTGTCCCCCCTGGGCGCTCACACAGCCCGCAGTCCGCGGCCCTGGTGCGCATGCGCCCAAGCCGCGCGACCTAGACTGCGGCCATGAGACCCAGCACCCGATCCTCCCGCCGCACCCCGGTGGCCAGCCGCAGCGCGCGTTCCCCGAGCGCGGCGCCGCAACGTCGACCGTCCTCGGCCCGCCTGGCGCCCGCGTCCGACGAGACCGGCACCCACGTGCACGGACGTCGACAGGCTGCCGGCCCGATCAACGCCAAGACCGTGGCGGCGCTGGTGGTGGTGGTCCTGGGCATCGCCGCGATCGCGTCTTACCCGGCGATCATGCGCTCGGTGTACCTCGGCCGGCTCGATAAGGCGACTGGCGCCGAAGCGACCGCCGCCGCCAAGACCTACGTCGACTTCGTCCACCGTTCGGTCGCCCACGTGCGCAACGCGGTGCGCGACAACCGCGGTCCAGTCGAAGCCCAGATCTGGATGGCGCGCGAGGCCGGCTCCTATGCCGCGCTGGTCGACATCCTCGAGCGCACCCATCCCGAACCGACCCCGGAACAGCGCGCCGAAGCCCTGAAGGCCGCGGAGGAGATCTTCGACCGCGAGCGCGATGGGCGCGAGCGCCACCCGCGCTCGCTCGAAGCGTGGGCGAAGACCGCGAAGGAGCGCGACGTCGCGATCGCCGCGATCGCTCTGGTCGCGAAGATCAACAACGATTCCGCGCCCGAGACGCTCTGCGCCGTCGCCGGCGAACCGGGACAGGATCCGCTGCGGGTCGCGGCCGCGCTCGACGGCCTCGCCGCCATCGCCAACCCCGACAACATCGGCATGCCGCTGGGCCTGCTCACCGGCAACGCCAGCGACGCGGTGATGGCCCACGACGCGCTGCGCGGTCGCATCGTCGCGTCGGTCGGCGCCGACCACCTCGAACGCCTGCTCGGCCTGCTCGGCAATCCGATCCCCGGCATCCGCGCGCTGGCCCTCGAAGCGATGGGGACGATCTCGCTGCCCGACGGCCCCGAGATGACCAAGCGCCGGCAGGAGCTGGGCGAGAAGGTCGCGGCCAAGCTGACCCGCGACACGCCGCCGGTTGAACTCGCGGCGGCGCTGAAGGCCGCCAAGGGCCTGCGCCTGACCGGCGCGCGCGACGCCGTGCTGGCCCTGGTGCCGATCCGCGCGCAGGTGCCACTGCCCGGCATCGACGACCGCTTCTACAGCGACACCCTCGGCGGCGCCTTCATCTTCGCGCGGCCCGACCAAGCCCGAGTCGCCAGCGAGGATCTGATCGGCAAGCTCACCGCCTTGCTCGACGACGCTGGCAGCCGGATCATCGCCGCCGACGCCTTGGCCATGATCAACGATCCCGCCTTCCTGGCCCTGCGCCCGGCGCTCGACAAGCTGGCCGCGCTCGGCGAGAACCCCGCCTGCTTCACCGCGCTGACCGCGCTAGTCGGCAAGACCCTCAATCGCGCCGACGTGGTCAAATCCAACGGCCGCGACCTCGACCGCTGGCAGCGTTTCCTCGCCGAGGACCGGCCGCGCTACACGCGCGTCGCCGAGATCCACGCCTGGTACGTGCAGAACAAGCAGTTCCAGCTGATCTCGGACGGCAAGAAGAAGCTGACCGAGAACCGCGAATACCTCGACAAGGCGCGCGACGACCTCCAGGCCATGCTCGACGACCCGAAATTCGTCCCGCCGCTGGGCATGACCCTCGACCAGGTCAAGACCGCGCTGCAGGACGTCAACGAACTCGGCATCAGCGTGCGCAAGGCCTGGTCGGGCGCGATGTCGCACTAGACTGAGCCACGCGCGCAAGCGCGCCCCGCAGGGGTGCCGGTAGCGCAGCGACAGCGGCGTCCCCGCAGGCCGCGCCGGCCGAGGAACGCCGCGAGAGCGGAGCGCACGGCATGGCGGGGAAAGCACCGGGAGCGCGTCGCTCCGCCCTCGCCCGAGTCCCGCTTTCCGCCCCCCCGCCCCGCCACTAGATTGCAGCGATGCCCGAACGCGCCCTCGCCTTGGCGCTGATTTTCGCCGCGGTGATGACGATCATCCTCGGTCGGCTGTTCCAGCTGCAGATCATCGACGGCGAGCGCCTGGCCAATTCGGTCGCCGAGTCGCGGGTGGTCAGCGAACTGGTGCCGGCGATGCGCGGGCGGGTGCTCGATCGGCACGGCGTCGCGCTCGCCGACAACCGCGGGACCTACCAGCTCGCGGTGGTGCTCGCCGACCTCGAACTACCACGGCGCAGCCGCCGTCAGTTGCCGCTGTGGCGGCTGACCGAAGCCGCGTTCGACCGCCTGCTCGCCGACTTCGGGCTGCGCCTGAACATCAACCATGCCCAGTTGCGCGAGACCGTGCTGCGCGAACTGGTCCAGCATCCCGCAGTCGCGGTCCGACGCGGCGCCGAGGACCGGGTGCAGGACCTGGCGCTGATCGCGGTCCCCGGGGCGGCGCTGGCGCCGGACGCCGACGATGGCGATGGCGCCACCGCGGTGCTCGCCCAATCCGAGATGCTCTACGCCGATGCGCGCGATGCGCTGGTGCGCGAGATCGCCCTGCGCTGGGGGGAAGATGCGCAATGCCTGTCGCCCGCAGAATTCGTCGCCGCGGCGGGCGCGATCGACCGCAGTTCGGGCATCGCGGGCCACCGCTGCCTGACCGTGCTCGAATCGTTCGCGCCGCTGATCGGATTGAACTTGCCGACAGTCGGCGCGATCCCCGGCCGCCGGCTGGAGTGGCGGATGCTCACCAGCGAGCGGCGCGAGCAGACGGTGATCGCCCTGACGCGTTTCCTCGGCGCCGACCGTGCCGACATCGACCAGCGCCTCGCCGAAGCGCTCAGCGAGGCGCGCAAGACGGCGCCCTCGGCGGGTTTCTACTTCGCGCCCTCGGCGCGCGCCGACGAGGTCGCCTCGCTGCTGCCCAAGGGCCAGGCGCTCGAATCGGTCGAGCTCGACGGGGTGCCAGCGGGACGCGAACGCGTGCTGATCCTCCAAGGCGACCTTCCCGGCCAGCTCGACGGCTTCTTCGCGCGCATCTCCGGACGCATCGCCAGCAGCCTCGGCGCGCCCGGACCATGGGTCGGTTCGCTGATCGAGCGCCACGCCGAGCGCCTGCGCGTGCAGACCGTCGAGCGCGACCACCGGCTCTATCAGCTCGCCCTCGACCCGGTGCGGCTCGATCGTTTCTGCGCCGGGCTGTCCGCGGTGCTCACCCGCGCCGGGATCAAGACCACGCCGCTGGAAGTCGAGCAGATGCTGGCCAAGGCGCGGCGCGTCGCCGACAAGGAATGGGCCGGGCAGGGTCCAGGCGACCCGTTGGTGATCATCCCCGAGATCCCGCGCCGACTGGCGCTGCTGCTGCACGGCGCCGATGCCGGAGTGCCCAGCGAGCTGGCCGTGCGCTTCGACGGCGCCGAAGCCCTGCTCCCCGGCCTGGTGGTGCGCCCGGCGCCCGGCCGCGCCTACCCCTTCGGCGCGTCGTCGAGCCACATCATCGGCACGCTGGCGCGGGTCGACGCCAGCTTCGACACCCGCGACGCCCAGGCGCTCGGCCTGGATCCCTCGGGCTGGCACGGCAGCGGCGGGCTGGAAGGCCGCTACGACACCGTCCTGCGCGGCATCGCCGGCACGCACGCCCGCCTGCGTTCGCCCGAGGGCGTGCACGAACTCCCCGAGTTGTCGCGCGAACCGATTCCCGGCCAGGATCTGCGCACCGAGATCGATCTCGAGGTCCAGCTCGCCGCCGAGGACGCGCTCGCCCGCTGGTTCGAGCTCGCCCAGGAGCTGGGCATCTCCACCGACAAGATGTCGGCGGCGCGCGCCGTCGGTAAAGGCCGCGCGGGCATGGCGCTGGTCGACTGTCACACCGGCGCGATCCTCGCCCTGGGCAGCGTGCCCGGATTCAAGATCGAGGACCTGCGCACGAAGTACGCCGAACTGCTCAAGGCGCCGGGCGAGCCGCTGCACGATTACGCCGCCGAGGCGCGCCACGAACCGGGCTCGGCGCTGAAGATGCTCACCGCCATGGCCGCGCTCGAGCTCCGCAAGGTGACGCCGGGCGAGCACATCTATAGCCCGGGCTACATGGCGATGTCGCGCGGCAAGAAGATCCTGCGCAGCCACGCGCCGCCCGGCAGTTACGATCTCATCGAGGCGATCAACCAGTCGGACAACGTGTACTTCGCGACCATCGGCGGGCGGGTCGGCGGGGAGCTCCTCTCCGGGTACATGCAGCGCTTCGGCATGGGGTCCGACCTGGCGCTCGACGTCACCCAGCAGCGCCCCGGCCTGCTGCCGACGCCAGCGACGCTGCCGCGCATGCGCCCGGACGAGGCGAAGTGGCGGACCAGCGACACCTGGCGCCTGGCCATCGGCCAGTTCAGCACCGCATCACCGCTGCAGGTCGCGTGCATCGCCGCGACAGTGGCCAACGGCGGCCACGTGCTGCGCCCCTACCTGGTCAAGCCGCAGGGCGCACCGGAGACCGTCGACCTGCAGATCCGCCAGGAGCATCTCCAGGAGATCCGCCGCGGCATGGAGAAGGTCACCAGTCCCGGCCAGGGCGGCACCGCCCCGTACCTGATCCTCGAAGGCGCCGCCGAGGGCATCAAGGTCGCGGCCAAGACCGGCACCTCCGAATGGGGCAGCGGCGCCAGCCGCGACGCCGGCAGAACGCCCGATCACGCCTGGCTGATCGGCTATGCGCCCGCCGACCGCCCGACCGTGGCCTTCGGCATCTTCATCCACTCCGGCACCTCCGGCGGTCGCGCCTGCTCGGCGGTGGCCAAGAAGGTGCTCGAGGCGTACTTCGCCAAGTACGGGCGTCAGGGGCACGCCCGGTTGTTCGACGACTAAGCTGGAACGGGGGACGGGTGTCAGGGGGTTGGGGTCAGGAGCCTTAGCGCGCCTTGGCGGCGTTGCCGGCGACTGGTGCCCAGGCGCCGGTGCGGCTGGCCTGGTAGGCGGCCTCCATGATCGCGACGCTGTCCATGCAGGCCTCGAGGTCGGCCTTCAGTTCGGCGGCGCCGAGCTGCTTGCCGATCGCGGCGATCAGGCGGTCGACGGTGATCGGCGCATCGGCGAGCGGCTGGACCGCTTGCGGTTCGCTGCCCGGAACGCCGAAGTGGTAGCCCTTGCCGGGGATCTCCCAGATCGCGCCTTTCGAGCCCTGGACTTCGAGTCCGCCTGGGCCGCCCTGGTGGATCCAACCGGCTTCGACGGTGCCGAGGATGCCGTTGGCGAAGCGGATCTGGGCGATGCCGAAGTCGTCGACCTTGGGGTAGGCGCCGCAACGGTTGGCGATGGTCGCCCAGACCTCGCTCGCCGGTCCGAACAGCGAACGCAGGAGGTGCACGGCGTGCGTGCCCATGTCCATGAAGGCGCCGCCGCCGGCCAGCGCGGGATCGGTGAACCACTGGAGATCGGGATTGTCGAACCAGCGGCCGTAGGCCGCGTGGTGCGCGTTGCGGAAGCGCACGTGGGTGACCTGACCGAGATCGCCGGCTTGGATCTTGGCGGCGATCGCGCGCATCACCCCGCCGAAGGGCTGGAAGTAGCCGCAGAACAGCGTCGTCCCGTGCTTGGCGAGCAGCTCGCGGACCTTGGGCAGCTCGGCGGCGCTGGTGCACAGCGGCTTCTCGCAGAACACCGGCTTGCCCACCGGCAGCGACTGCTCGAGCAGCGGGAGATGGCGGGTGTTCTCGGCGCAGATTAGGAAGCCGTCGACCGCCGGATCCCTGAGCACGGCCTGCAGGTCGGCGACGAAGGTCGCGCCGCAGTCCTTGGCGTAGCGCTTGCCGCGATCGGGCACGTCGTCCCAGATCACGTAGGCGCGGCGGCCGTCGGTGCCCTTCTTGAGATTCTCGAGGAAGCCCTTGGTGTGGATGTGCGCGGTGGACAGCACCGCGATGTTGATCGGCTTGCTCATGTTCAGCCCTTCTTCTTGCTGGTCTTCAAGGCGGACTTCTCGGTGGCGAGCACGATCTCCTTGCCGGTCTTGCCCGATTGCACGATCGCCTCGAGGATGGCGATGACCTTGAGGGTCTGCTCGACCGGAACCGGCGAGGCCTTGCCCTTCCGGATGGCGTCGGCGAAGGCGATGATCTCCTCCTGGTGCGAGGGCTTGAGGCCCGCGTCGTCGCGGATCTTGCCGTCGACCAGCGCGCCGTTGATCACCGACGCATAATCGCCGCTCGGCCAGTGCACGCTGGCCTTCTTGCCGAACAGCCGGGCGGAGAAGTCCTCGCTCTCCTGCTGGTGCTGCAGCCACGAAGCCTCGAGCACCATGGTCGCGCCGTTGGCGAAGTGGATGAAGCCCGAGGCGAAGTCCTCGACGCTGAACAGCTTGCGGTCCCACTCGCCCCAGCCGCCGGGGATGTCGTGGCCCTTGGCGAAGTTGACCATGGTCGTGCCACTGACCCGCACCGGGTCGGGGAAGCCCATCAGCCACAGGCCGAGGTCCAGCGCGTGCACGCCGATGTCCATGCACGGTCCGCCGCCGGAGACCGCGTGGTCGATGAAGGTCGCCTTGCCGGGCAGCCAGTTGCGGCGCATGGCGTGGATGCGCGCGTGGTAGACTTCGCCGAGCGCGCCGCTGTCAGCGAACTTGCGCAGCGCCTGCGCCGAGCCGCCCCAGCGCATATTCTGCGCGGTCATCAGCACGGTGCCGCTCTTCTTCGCGGCGGCCTGCATCCGGCGCACCTCGTCGGTGGTGACGGCGAGCGGCTTCTCGCAGATCACGTGCAGACCCTTCTCCAGCGCGGCGAGCACCGCCGGAGTGTGGAACTGGTTGGGCGTGCCGATGTCGACCGCGTCGAGCCCATCGACGGCGACCAGCTTGCGGTGATCGGTGAACACCCGGTCGGCGGGCACGCCGAAGTCCTTGGCGAAGGCCTCGGCGGTGGGCAGGTGGCTGTCGCACACCGCGACGATCTCGCAGTCGGGGACGTGCTTCCAGCCCGGCATGTGCGCGCCGCGCATGATGCCGCCGGCGCCGATGATGCCGATCTTGAGTTTGGCCATGGGTGCTTCCTTCGATCCGTGGGGTGGTGGACCGGTATGGTATGCTCGGTTCCTGGCCGCCGTGAATGTCTGGAACGGCGGCCGGGATGTCTGGGGCGGCAGCGACTGCCGCCGGGGGCCGGGGGTCGGCTAGCCGCGCGCCGCGCGCGCCTGGGTGGGGCTGACGCCGTGCACGCGCTTGAAGACGGTCGAGAAGTGGTACGGGTTCTCGAAGCCGAGGTGCTCACTGATCTCCTTGATCGGCAGGTCGGTCTGCACCAGCAGAGTCTGGGCGCGGGCCATCTTGAAGCGCACGAACATCCGCGTCGGCGAGGTCGCGAAGGCGCTGCGGCAGCGCGCGCTCAGGGTGCGCTGGTGCATGCCCAGGGCGTCGGCCATCTCGTGCAGGCCGAGGTTCCCGGAGACGTGCGCGGCGAACAGCCGGGTGAGCCGGCCGCCGAGTTCGTGCTCCTCGGCGCCGGCGAGCAGGCGCGGATTGACCACCGCGCGCGGCACTGCGCGCAGGATCGCCCAGACGAGCTCGGCGGCCAGTGCATCGAGCAGGTGACCGGTGAACGGGTCGATGCGTTCAGCTTCGGCGAGCAGGCGTTCCGCGAGCGGAGCGAAGGCGGCGTTCGGTGCGGCGATCTGCTGTGTACCCGGGCCGATGTCGTCGACGAAGATGTTCGCCGAGCGCTCGGGCGTGGGTCCGGGCAGGACCTGGAAATGCACCGCGGCGAAGCGCACGTCGTCGCTGCCGGTGTCCTCGTGGACATCGCCGGGCTTGAGGATGGCGATCGCGCCGGTGCCCAGCGTCGCGGCGAATCCGTTGACCCGGCAGTGGTAGAGGCCGGCGAGCACCACGATGACCTCGTAGTGCGGATGTTCGTGCGCGGTGACCTGGTGGCGCCCGCCGTCGATCTCGACGAGGTGGACGTTCTCGTAGCGCACCCGGAAGGGCAGCGCGTCGCCGACGCCGATCGGACGCAGCGCCTCATGGAAACGCTTGCCCGGTGCGATTTCCCGCATTTCCACCAGCGGAGCGTAGCCCGCATCGCCGGCGGGGGAAGGCGGGCGGGTTTATGGCGGCCGGCGGGTACGCCCGGCCGGGGCCAATACTGGGCATCGCCACCTTCCGGCTGGCGGCCACGCCGCCGCGCCGACCATGCCGGCCATGACCGCCATCGACATCCTCCGCACGCCCGACGCCGTCCGCGTCGTCACCGACGACCACGACGCCCGGGCCGACCGCAGCGGCGACG
>JACDEC010000509.1 GCA_013816645.1 Planctomycetota bacterium | reverse complement strand
GCGAGACGGTGGTCGGCCACATCCGGCGCGCCCGCCTGCAGCGTGCCCGCCACCACCTCGCCGATCCGCAGATGCGCATCCGCGAGGCGGCGCGGCTGGCCGGATTCACCGATCCGGCGTACTTCTGCCGGGTGTGGCGGCGGCAGTACGGTCGACCGCCCTCGGCCGATCGCTGAGGTCGCGCTGCGGTCCGGGCCCGCGATGAGCGCGCGAGAGCGCGCGATGCGAGCGCGTTGCGAGCGCGCTGCGAGCGCGATGAGAGATAGGGACACAAACGACCCTGGCCCGGACATGTTACCCCATCCCCGCCGCCTAGGCTGAGCCCAGGAGCCTGGTCATGCACGGAACCGTGACGCCTCAGCTGGACGACATCCTCAAGGCCAAGGGCGACACCTCCTGGTTCACCCGCGACCGACTAGGGATGTTCATCCACTGGGGGCTGTATTCGCTGCCGGGGCGCCACGAATGGGTGCAGCACAACGAGAAGATCGCACCCGCCGACTACCGTGAGCGCTACTTCGGGCGCTTCGACCCCGACCTCTACGACCCCGAGCTGTGGGCCAAGGCGGCGGCCGGCGCGGGGATGAAGTACGTCGTGGCCACCGCCAAGCACCACGAGGGCTTCTGCCTGTGGGATTCCAAGCTCACCGACTACACCGCGGTGCATTCACCGGCGCGGCGCGACCTGATCCGGCCGCTGGTCGAGGCCTTCCGCGGTCACGGCCTGCGCACCGGGCTCTACTACTCGCTGCTCGACTGGCACCACCCGCACTACCGCATCGATCCCCACATCGGGCCGCTGCGCGAGCATCCCGACCGCGAGGCGCTCAACCGCGGCCGCGACCAGGGCACGTACGCTGCCTACATGCGCGGCCAGGTCTCCGAACTGCTCACCGGCTACGGCGACATCGACGTCATGTGGTTCGACTTCAGCTATCCCAAGCCCGACGGCAGCGGCAAGGGCAAGGACGATTGGGAGAGCGACCGCCTGCTCGAGACCGTGCGCACGCTGCGCCCATCGGTGATCCTCGACGACCGGCTCGATGTGCCCTACGGCTGGGACATCAAGACGCCCGAGCAGTTCCAGCCGCGCAGCGGCGTCGTCGTCGACGGCAAGCCGGTGGTCTGGGAGGCCTGCCAGACCTTCTCGGGCTCGTGGGGCTACCACCGCGACGAGTCGTCATGGAAGAGCGTCGAGCAGATCGTGCGCATGCTCGTCGACACCGTGTCCAAGGACGGCAACCTGCTGCTCAACGTCGGCCCGACCTCGCGCGGCGAGTTCGACCGGCGCGCGATCGAGCGCCTCGAGGGCCTCGGCGCGTGGATGCGCCGGCACGGCCGGTCGATCTACGGCTGCGGGCCGGCGCCGGCCGGCCTGAACGCTCCCCAGGATTGCCGCTACACCTACGACGCCGAGCGCAATCGGCTCTACCTCCACCTGTTCACCTGGCCTTTCCGCCATATCGAGCTGCACGGCCTGCGCGACCGCGTCGCCTACGCGCAGCTGCTCGACGACGGTTCGGAGATCCCGTTCAAGGGCCTCGACGACTGGGAGGTCAAGGAGCTGCCGCACCTGCGCGACCTGCTGCAGCTGAGCCTGCCGGTCGAGAAGCCGCCGGTCACCGTCCCGGTGATCGAGCTGTTCCTCAAGTAGGTCCACCGCCGGCTGGCGCGGCACGCTGCGGATGCGATACCAGAGCAGAGCCTCGAGCACGCCGCGCCGATATCCGCACGACGCCTCACGCCATCTGGCGAGTGCCCGTTTGAGACCCGGAGGTCCCGACATGTCCTCGTCGATCGCCTACGCCCGTCTCGCCTGATCGTCGCCGGGCATTCGCCGCCGCCGACGGCGAGCGGTTGCCTACGCCCGAGCAACTCGCGGCCGACCGGGCCAAGAACCTGCGCCATCCTGTGTCCTAGCCCAGGCGTCAGCGCTCCGCGACATCCGAATGCAGCTAACGAACAGGCCGCTGTGTTTCAGCAGCCTGTCAGTTATGGCCCCAGGGGATTGGGTCGAGCTCGAGATCGGCGCGCCGTCGGCCCTCGACGTGCGAATCGACGAAGGCGATGTTGGCGCGGCCGAGGTGGCGTTGGGCCGGCTGGCTGGCGCCGGCCGACCACGGCCAGCAGAAGGGGCAATAGACCGTGAGGGAGCACTTCCCGGCCCATCCGCCGACATGCTCGCCGTCGGCGATCAGGATCTGGCCGGCGGCGCTGGTCCCGCTCAGCGACTGGCCCCAGTCGTTGCTCGGGGCCAGGTGGTTGGCCGAGGAGACGTTGGTGGCGAACATGCCGTAGCCGCCGCTCGACCACAGCTGCCCAGGGCCGACCGAGGGGCAGCGCCAGATGCCTGAGAAGCAGTCGCCGGCCCCGCCGGGGCCGCCATAGGCCCATGCGCTGACGTGCACGTAGCCGCCGTTGTGGAGGAGGTTGGTGAACCAGTCGCTGCCGTCCCAGCCATTGGGCCCCGAGGTGGGAACCAGGCGAATGGGGGGGAACTGGTCGTGGTCGCCGGCGTAGGCGATCATCCCCGTGGCGATCTGGCGGAGGTTGTTGCGGCAGGTCATGTTACTGGCGCCGGCGCGCGCCAGGGTGAGCGCCGGCAGCAGGATGCTGACCAGGATGGCGATGATCGCGATTACCACCAGCAGTTCGATCAGGGTGAAGCCCGAGCGGGTTCTGGTAGCCATATCCTCGCACCTCCACGCGGTAGCGTACACTATGGACCTGCGGTCTGACAAGGATGATATCCGCTCATGTGCCCACTTTTTCCGCGTCTTTCGATATTGCGTCCGATGACGTGTGGCCGGTGGAGCGGGTGTCCCGGAATCATGCGCCACAACTCCTGTTCAAAAACGAGTTGCCGCACCCCCGCGCATCTGGACCGCCGCCGCGGGAGCTCGGGGTTCACGGGCGGACGAAGGGCAGCGGGACCGCCGGATTGGCGAGGAACAGGCACTTCTGCTGGCGATCGATCAGGAAGGTGATCGGCGGTGAACTGCCGTCGCTCGGTTCGACGGTGACCGTCCCGTTGGTGGAGCTCTGGTAGCTGCAGGGGTGCTCCTCGCGCAAGCGCCCGG
>JACDEC010000508.1 GCA_013816645.1 Planctomycetota bacterium | reverse complement strand
GCGTCAGCTCGGCGCGGGCACCCTGGCCACGCATCCGCGCGCCAGCGAGGCGGTCCCGGCGATCACCACGGCGACCGGCGACGTCGGCATCGACGCGCTGGCCGGCGAACTGCGCCGGCGCGCCGGGCTCAGCGAGCTGGGAGCGACCTTCTCCGCGATCGGCTTCGACCCGAACGCCTCCGATCGCCGCACCTTCTGGCTGGTCGTGCTGTCGCTGCTGGTGTGCATCGTCGGCATCGTCAACACCATGATGATGGCGGTCACCGAGCGCTTCCGCGAGATCGCCACCATGAAGTGCCTGGGCGCGATGGACTCCTTCATCCTCAAGTCCTTCCTCATCGAATCCGGCGCGATGGGCGCGGTCGGAGCGATGCTCGGAGCCGTGATCGGCGTCCTGGTGGTGCTGCTCCAGGCCAGCGGCCGCTTCGGCGGGGTGTTCTGGTCCGCCCTGCCGATCGCCCCCCTCGCCGGCGCCGCCGGTTTCGCGCTGATCTGCGGCTTGGCGCTGTCGATCCTCGGCGCGCTGCTGCCGGCGCTCAAGGCCGCGCGCATGCATCCCATCGAAGCCATGCGGGTGGATGCATGAAGAAGAGAATGCACCGGACCGGACTTTTGCTTTGTCTCCTCTGCGCCGTCGCAGGCGCCGCCGAGCTCGATCCCGCGCGCATCGATGCGACGGCTGCGGAGCTACTCGCCGTCGGCGACCGCGCCATGGGAACCCCGGGGGCGGAACAGGCCGCGGCGCTCATCGAACGCCGGCTCAGCGAAGCCGGGCTCGCGCCGATGCGCGTGCGTACCACGATCGCGATCGCCCGGCCGGTCGGCGACGCCTGCCGCCTCGAGGTCGGCGGGCAGAGCATTCCGCTGTCCGCACATCGGTCGGCGCGTGGATCGACCGGTGGTACCGCCGGCGCGCAGGTGAGCGGGCCGCTGCTGTTCGCCGGACAAGGGGAAGACGCGGAGTTCCGCGGGAAAACGGTCGAAGGGACGATCGTCGTGCTCGATGGAGACAGCGACGATGGCTGGACCCGCGCCGCGGAACTCGGCGCCGCCGCCGTGGTTTTCTCGGGAACCGATGCCATGGATCGCCGCCGGGTCCATCGCCAGAGCGTCGACGTCAGCCTCGAATTCCCGCGCTTCGTCGGCGATCTCGACCGCGCGTTCGATGGACAGGTCGCGACCCTGCATGGGGACCTCGCCTGGACGCCGGCGACCGCGTGGTCGGTGATCGCGCGCATCGCCGGAACCGGCAAGCACAGCGAAGCCGTCGTGATGGCGGCCGCCTACGAATCACCGTCGACGATCGTCGGCCGCTGCCCTGGAGCGCTGCGGGCCTGGAACGCGGCTGCGCTGCTCGAACTCGCGCGCTCGTTCGCCGCGGAGCCACCGCAACGCGACGTGCTGGTGGTCTTCCATGGCGGACGCGGCGAGATGGCGCGCGGGCTGCGCCACCTGATCGCCGGACTCTGCCTCGACCAGGCCGCCGGCGTCTACGATCCGCAAGGCCAGCTGGCGACGTTGAGCGCCGAGCTCGAGTTGCGCCTGTGGCGCGACCAGCGCGCCGGCGAGGCGCTGCAGCGCTTCGTCGCCAGCCACGGCGACAGCCAGGATGCGCTGCGCCGCTTGATCGTCGACGGATTGGGCACGCCACCCGCCAACGCTGGCGACCCAGCGACCGAGATCGAGGTGATCTCCGCGCGCGCCGACGGCTTCCTGTCGCTCGAGGCCGGCCAGCGCGCCGATCGCATGCAGTCGCCGCTCGAACGCGATCGGGTGGCAGCTTCGCGCCTGCCTGAAGCCGAACGCGACGCCGCGCGCGCGGCGCGAGCGCCCCGCGAAGCCGAATACACCCGCTACCGGACCATCCAGGGCAAGCTCAGCTACGGCAAGCCGCTGATCGGCGAGGAGGGCGGCCTGCTCTTTGAGTTCGCCACCACCGCGGCGAGCAACGTCGGTCGCCATCTCGCCGTGCTCAGCAACCAACGCGACGACCTGGCCTCGCTGATCGCCGCGCGCGCGGCGTTCGCCGGCGCGACGCCGATCCACCTGATCTGCCTCGATCTCAGCGACGGCAATGACCGCTACTCCTCGCTGTCCACCGGTCCGCTGGTCAACTGGGCCAATGACCTGGGCTGGCTGCACTCCGGCTTGGCCAAGCTGGTCAACGACCTCAACCGCGATGGCGACGTCGCCCGCATCGCCTTCGAAACCGCGGTCTACGATGTCCAGGACGAGGCCGCGGCGTGGTTCCAGGAGGGCTACGTCGCGGAGGCCGGGATTTGCGGCCTGTACATACCCGCGGCGACGCTGGCCACGGTCTGCGACGCGCGGCTCAAGCACGCCAGCCCGATGGATACCGCCGCGGCCCTCGATGCCGGCAACCTCCGCACGCAAGCCACCGGCCTGCGCCGCTTCCTCGCCGCCTACGTGGACGCCGGGTTCCTCGAGGATCGCAAGTCGCGCGGCCTGACGAGCAAGGCTCCGCGCCTGGAGATCGAGGTGCGCTCGTTGGGCACCAAGACCGGGCGCCGCGGCTACCCGTATCCGCTGTCCTTCATCGGCACGACCCGCGATTCGCCCGATGCCGGCGACATGATGATGCACGAATCGCACTGGGGCGATGCCTTCGGCGTGGTGCGCGTGCCGTTCGTGCCCGAGATGCACAACGCCCTCGGCCAGGGCCTGCCGATCTATTCCTACGGCTACCGGCCCGATGGCGGCATCGCCGCCGCCCTGGCCAGCGGCGGCAGCATGAAGGCGAGCGAAAACCTCTCGTTCACCTCGCAGTGGAAAGCCAATGATGCACTGGCCCTGCTCTTCGAAGGCGAACAGAGCCGGCTCTACGGGATCTTCGATCCGCGCCTGCTGGTGCCGCTCGCCGCGGTGTCGCCGCTGAGCGCGACGCGCGACTCGGCCCCGAACTTCACCCACGTCGAGACCAGCTACGAGCACGCCCTGTCCGCGATCTGGACCGAACCGGGCATGCGCCTGCGGATCACCGCGACCCAGGGCAAGATCGGCAACCGCCTGGTGCTCACCGGCGGCGCCACCGCGCAGCGCGCCAAGGGCGAGCAGGGCGATCC
>JACDEC010000507.1 GCA_013816645.1 Planctomycetota bacterium | reverse complement strand
ATGCGGCGACCAGCGCTATCGGGGTCGCGACGGCCATGCCGGGGTCTGCCCCAGCCGCCGCTTCAGCCGCAGCTTCAGCCGCAGCCAAGGCCGGGCCGCAGCCGGCAGCCAGCGTGATTCGAACAGAGCAGAGCGTGAGCGGGTAGAGCACTACCCACGGTCATAAGTCGCGCGGGGACCCCTGGCAATCGACTGTCCGCCGTTCTCCAACGCCATTGCCTGCCAGCCGGTCAGACCGGATTGCGGGGCCCGCGCCGGAAGAGTCCGGCGATCAGCGAGATCACGAACAGGACGATGAAGACGAAGAACAGGATCTTGGCGATGTCGCCCGACGCATTGGAGATGCCGCCGAAGCCGAAGACCGCTGCGATCAGCGAGATGACGAAGAAGACCGCGGCCCAGTACAGCATGATGCCTCCATCCCGATGTGGACGACGACCCCGGCTTGCGCCGGACCCGTCGCGATCCAGGCTTTGTACGCACCCCATCGACCAGGGCGATGGCCAGCCCGCAGATATTCAACGGAAGGCCGCATGGACGAAGCCGCAGGAATGATCGCTGGCATCGAACCGTCGGTCGAGCGCGGCCTGGCCTGCGTGCGCATCGCCAACCGCCATGGCGAGGCCCTGGTCTACCTCCATGGCGCCCACCTCGCGAGCTGGCGGCCGACCGGCCAACGGGAGGTGCTGTGGACCAGCGCGCGCAGCGCCTACCAGAGCGACAAGCCCATCCGTGGCGGCGTTCCGATCTGCTGGCCCTGGTTCGGCGCGCACCCCGAACGAGCCGAGCTTCCGGCGCACGGCTTCGCCCGGACCAGGGCCTGGGCCTTCGCCGGCGGCAGCACCCGCGCCGATGGGGCGACCAGCGTCGCCTTCGTGCTGCGCGATGATGCGGCGACGCGCGCGCTCTGGCCGCGCCCGCTCCGGCTGCGCTATCAAGTGACGGTCGGACCCGCGCTCGAACTGCGCCTGCAGACCACCAGCGCCGATGATCGCCCGTTCTCGCTGGGCGGGGCCCTGCACACCTACTTCGCGATCTCGGATGTACGCGCCATCGGCATCACCGGCCTGCGCGGCGCGACCTACATCGACCGGATGCGCGATTCGGCGCGGGAGACCGAGCAGCACGAACGCCTGACCATCGCCACCGAGACCGATCGCATCTACGACTCCACCACGGCCTGCGCGCTCGATGACCCGGGCTGGTCGCGCACGATCGCCATCGCCAAGACCGGTTCGCGTTCGACGGTGGTGTGGAACCCATGGATCGCCAAGGCGGCGCGCATGGCTGATTTCGGAGACGACGAATGGCCGGGCATGGTCTGCATCGAGACGGCGAATGCAGGCGACGCCTCCATCGCGGTGCAGCCCTACGGGTACCATGACCTGGTGGCGAGGATCGAGGTCCAGGGTCGCTGATGCTGGCCCAGGCCGCTCGACAGCCAGGTGCCGGGTTTGCGCACTCGGTCCTCCTCAATCCCCCGCGCCGCCGACAATCCCCCATGGCCAGCCGCACCCGCGCCCATCCCGAGAACCGCCCGGGCGATTTCTTCGTCGACGACACCTGCATCGACTGCGACCTCTGCCGCGAACTCGCCCCCACGGTCTTCGCCGATGCCGGAGGGCACAGCTACGTCCACGCCCAACCCGGCGATGCCGGCATCCGGCGGCTCGCAGCGCGTGCGGCATTGAGCTGCCCGACCACCAGCATCGGCGCCGACCTGGGCGTGGCCGAGGCGGTCGCCGACTTCCCCCTGCCGGTCGACGGCCCAGTGCACTTCTGCGGGTTCTCGTCGCGCGCTTCGTTCGGCGCCCGCAGCTGGTTCGTCCAGCGCGCCGATGGCAACTGGCTGATCGATGCCCCGCGCTGGGTGCCTTCGCTGGCCGAGGCTTTCGCGCGCATGGGCGGGATCGCCAAGGTGTTCCTCACCCATCAGGACGACGTCGCCGACGCCGATCGCTACGCCGGACGCTTCGCCGCCGAGGTCATCATCCACCGCCGCGACCGCCATGCCGCCCCGACCGCGACCACCATCCTCGAGGGCGAGGACGCAGCCACCCTGGCGCCCGGTTGCGTCGCCATCCCGGTCCCCGGGCACACCGCGGGCTCGTGCGCCCTGCTGATCGACGACACCTGGCTGTTCACCGGTGATCACCTGTGGTGGGAGCCGGCCGAAGCGCGCCTCGGCGCATCGCGCATGCACTGCTGGCATTCGTGGAGCGAACAGATCGCGTCGATGCGCCGCCTGCTCGATCATCGCTTCCGCGCGGTGCTGCCCGGGCACGGCGATTGGTTCGCGTCCACGCCCGAGCGGATGCGCGCGCAACTCGCCGACCTGGTCGAGCGCATGCAGCGCTGACGACGATCGGTTCAGCGCGCCCGGCGGCCGGCGACGAACAGGACCACGCCGAGCACGGCGGCGACCAGGCCGCCGATCACCAGCACGAAGGCGACGGCGATCGACCGGTTGTCGCTGGCCACCCGGTCGTAGAGCACCAGCGCCGCGCCCTCGGCGGTGGCCTTGCCGTCCACGTCCGTCCCCAGGGTCGCGGTGACGCGCACCGCGCCGGCAGCGGGCGCCGGGAACTTCCCCAGCCAATGCTGCACCGCGACCACGCCGACCGCCTGGTCGAGCGTGCGCTGGACCGTCGTCCGGCTGCCGCGATCCGAGCGCACCTCGCTGTCCTCGCTGAACAGGACGGTGCCTGCCGCATCGCTGACCTGGTAGCGCAACGGGAAGCGGTAGACGGCCACGAATCCTGACGGGTCCTGGGGGCCGCCGGCCGGGCGAGGGACGCGCACCGACATCTCCAGCGCGACCTGGGCGAGGTGGCCAGGGTCGAGGGCCGCCATCACCTCGGCTCGACCCCCTGCGAACGCCTTGGCTTCCACCCGTCGGGCGGTGAATGCGGACACCACCGCGAAGCCGATCACGGCACTTCCCGCCAGACAGGACAGCATGGCGAGGACCAGGATCAGGCAGCCAGTGCGCTTCATGAAGGCAACGGCAGGAGGCGTGGGCGGAGCACGGGAGGCAGGCTAGGGGTGATGGGGCGCGGGTCGATGCTCGGGGCCAGGCCGGGTCTCCCT
>JACDEC010000506.1 GCA_013816645.1 Planctomycetota bacterium | reverse complement strand
CTCCCAGCCCGCATGGGCGTGCGCGTGCAGCCCGGACGGGCGCGCGCTGCGCAGGCGGGTCCAGCCCAGGTGATGCAGCTCCGGCAACAGGCAATCGGGGCCATCGAACGACCAGCGATTCGTGCTGCGCTCGATGCCCATGTTCGAAATCCTCCTGGGTAGTTGCGCAGACGCAACGCGCCGGGTCCGCGCGACAGTCGCGCCAGGAGCACTCATGACCGCAGCGACCATCCGCCTGACCGCCGAGCAGATCGCTGGCTTCCACCGCGACGGCTTCCTCGCCCTGGGGCCGTTGACCGATCCCGGCGAGCTCGCGGAGCTGCGCACGACCTACGACCGGCACTTCGCCGCCCGCAGCGGTCGCGCCGAGGGCCGGCAGTTCGACCTGTTCGGGGACGATAGCGACCCCGACCGGGCCAATGTGCCGCAGATCCTCGGCCTCTCCCAGGACGAACCCGGACTGCGCGAGACCGTGTTGTGGGCCAATGCGCGCAGCGTGCTCGCCCAACTGTTCGGCGCCGAGCCCGACTACTTCGGCGACCATGCCATCAACAAGCCGGCGCGGTGCGCCAAGGCCACGCCCTGGCACCAGGACGAGGCATATTGGGGCGGGCGCGACGACCACCTCAGCGCCAGCATCTGGGTGCCGCTGCAGGACGTCGACACCGGCAACGGCTGCATGCACTTCATCCCGCGCAGCCACTGGGGCGAGGTCTTGCCGCATCGCAGCGAAGGCGGCAATCCCGCCGTGCACGGCCTCGAACTCGATGGCGATTTCCCCGGCCTGCTCGATGGCGCGGTGGCCTGCCCGCTGCCCGCCGGCGGCTGCACCGTCCACCACCAGCGCACGCTGCACTACACCACCCCGAACGCGTCGGACGAATCGCGGCGCGCGTGGATCATGGTCGGCGGCGTCACCGCCCACCGACGCCAGGTCGCCCGTCCCCAGCCGTGGGAAGACGCCAAGCACACGCTGCGCGTCGCGCGCGCCCGCGAGCACGCCGCGCGCCTCGAAGCGCTCAAAGCGGCGCAGCCCGCCGCGCTCGCCTGATCGGATCCGGCGAGCAGGCCCAGCGCGGACCGCCTTGCCCATCGGCCAGCCTCGATACCGTGTGCCGCTCCCATGCGGCGCCTGCGCGACTTGTACCGAGACGATCCCCGGGTCGTCGCCGCAGCCGAGGCGATCTCCGGCGATCGCCCGCTGATCGTCGGCGCGTGCCATGGCGGACTGGTCACAGCACTGCTCGCCGCCACCGCGAGCCGTCTCGCCAGCGCCTGGCCGCGGCTGGTGGTGTGCAACGATCCGGCCGCTCTGCGTGATGACCTCGAGGAGCTCGGCGTGGTCGCGGCGCACCTGCCCGAGATCGATCGCTTCGACGCGGTCGAGGACGACAGCGCCGCCGCCGATCATTCCAGCCTCAACCGCCGGGTCGCGGCCATCGAAGCGCTGGCCAAGGGCGCGGTGCTGCTGGCCACGCCGCGCTCGGCGCAGCAGCCGGTGCCGGATCTCGGGCAGGTCGCGAACAGCTCGATCGTGCTCAAGGCCGGCGAGGACCACGACCTGCACACCCTGGTCGATCGCCTGGTCGACGCCGGCTACAAGGTCGCATCGGTGGTCGAAGGCCGCGGTGAACTGGCGGTGCGCGGCGGCATCATCGACGTGTTCCCGTGGATCGGCGAGCATCCCCTGCGCCTCGAATTCTTCGGCGATCAGGTCGAAGCCATCCGCCGCTTTGACGTTTTCACCCAGGAGTCGATCGCCAAGGCCGACGAGGCCGTGCTCGCCACCGCCTCGGGCAGCCTGGCGACCAGGACGCTGTGGGAGCAGCTGCCCGCCGGTCCGGTGCTGGTGATCGGCGATCTGCCATTGAAAGGCCGGCTCGACAAGGATCACGGGCGCCGCGAGGTGCGCATCGCCCGCCAGCTCGAGGAAGGCGCGATCGACGGCGCCTCGACCGGTGTCGATCGTTTCCGCGGCGATCTGCGCAGAGGACTTTCCGAGCTGAAGGCCGCGGCCTCCGAGTCGCGCGAAACCAAGATCATCCTGCTCGCCCGCAACGAGGAAGCCAAGCTCGAGCTCGAGGCGCACTGCGCCGACCACGCCGTCACCGCCGAGGTGCGCATCGGCCGCCTGACCGCGGGCTGGCGCGACCAGGAATCGGCGCTGATCGTGGTCCACGACTTCGAGCTGGCCGAGCGCCAGCCGGTCAAACGTCGCGGCGCGCGCATCGCCGGCGGTTCGCCGCTCTCCAGCCTCACCGACCTCAAGCGCAACGACCACGTCGTCCACCTCAAGCACGGCATCGGCGTCTTCCGCGGCATGGCCACCCTGGAGAAGCGCGGCTTCCTCGAGGATTACCTGCTCCTCGAGTTCGCCGAGGGCTCGAAGCTCTACGTGCCCGTCGACGCCATCGACCTCGTGCAGAAGTTCATCGGCGCCAGCGGCGCCAAGCCCGAGCTGTCCAAGATCGGCGGCGCCGCCTGGGCGAAGAAGCGCGCGCGAGCCGAGAAGGCCATCGAGGACATCAGTGCCGAACTGCTCGAAGCCCAGGCCCGGCGCGTCGCTGCCGGCGGCTTGGCCTTCCCGGCCGATGGCCCGGACCAGCGCCGCTTCGATTCGGCGTTCCCCTACGAGGAGACCGAGGACCAGCTCGCCGCGGTGCGCGAGATCCGCGCCGACATGGAACGCCCGATGGCCATGGACCGCCTGCTCTGCGGCGACGTCGGCTTCGGCAAGACCGAGGTGGCGATGCGCGCGGCATTCAAGGCGGTCGCCGCGGGCTGGCAGGTCGCGGTGCTGGCGCCGACCACGCTGCTCGCCGAGCAGCACGTCGAGACCTTCAGCGAGCGCTTCGCCGCCTTCGGGACGCGCATCGCCGGACTCAACCGCTTCCACACCGCGAGCGAGCGCACCGCGGCCCTGGCCAAGACCGCGGCCGGCGAAGTCGACATCATCATCGGCACGCACGCGCTGCTCACCGACAAGCTGCACTTCGCCAAGCTCGGCCTGCTGGTGATCGACGAGGAGCACCGCTTCGGGGTCAAGCACAAGGAGCGTCTGCGCGCGTTGCGCGGAGACGCACCGGGGTCGGGCGC
>JACDEC010000505.1 GCA_013816645.1 Planctomycetota bacterium | reverse complement strand
GCCGACACCCCCTGCCCGGCGGCGTAGACCACCGTCCCGCGCCGCGGAGGCGCATCGGACAGCTCGAAGCCGCCCGCGATCGGGAGGTCGGCGCGCACCACGGCGAGGTCATCGCCCTCGACCCCCGCATCGCCAACCGCGACCACCGTCGCTTCCGCCCAGCGCGGCCCCTGATTGGTCAGCACGCACACGCACACCGGCCGCAGCCGCAGATTGTGCGCGCTGGTCAGAAAGCAGCCATCGGTCCCGATCGGCACCGCGCAGGCGAGGCCGACGCCCCGCTCCGCTAACGGCGTGGTCACCTGCCAACGCTCACCGTCATGCTCGACCGCGGTCGGCAACGCGCCGCACACCAGCAGCGCGGTGCGACGCTGCAGCCAGTCGCGCAGCGGCACGCCGTCGATGTCCACCGGCGCCTGGCGCGCGACCGCGGCGGACTTCTCGGCTTCGGTCGCATCACGCGCGACGCAACCGGCGCCCAGCAGCGCGAACGCCAACGCAGCGCCGATCACCCGCGCGGAACGGACCGTCACGCTTTGAGCGTGCCCATCGCCCGCGCGCTGGCCGCGAGCACGTCGCGGTGCAACGAATTGCCGTGCGCGTCGATGGTCACGATCACCGGGAAGCGCTCGACCCACAGATGCCAGATCGCCTCGGGGCTGCCGAGGTCCATCCAGTCGACGCCATCGACCCGCGTGATGCGCTCCGCGCAGACCTGCGCCGCGCCGCCGATGGCGTGCAGGTAGACGCAGCCGTACTGCTTGCACGCCGCCAGGGTCTTCTCGCCCATGCCGCCCTTGCCGATCACCCCGCGGATCCCGTGGTCGCGGATCACCTCCCACTGGTACGGCTCCTCGCGCGACGACGTCGTCGGCCCCGCGCCGCGGCACGACCACTTTCCTTGCGGGGGGGCTCCCGCCGCTACGCCCGGGAGCGATCGATCGTCCGTGCTGCGCGGCTCCGCCCCCCCGGGCCCCCCTGCGTCTTCCCACACCATCACCGGACCGCAGTGGTAGATCACCTGCCCCGCCAGATCGACCGGCGGTTTCACGCCTTCGTGCAGCCGGTGGTGCACCGCATCGCGCCCGGTGTACAGCCGCCCCGTGAGTTCGACGGTGTCGCCGACCTTGAGCGAGCGGACTTGGTCCTCGGTGAGCGGAGTGGTGAGCTGAACAAGCGTCATGCGTGCGGGTCCTCAGTGCAGGTCCAGAGGCGAGAGCCCCTGGCGGGCGTAGCGGGCAGAGCCCGCGAACAGCAATCCCCCGAGCGCGCCTGCGCGCGCGAGCGGGGACCAGCGTGCGTCCCGCGCAGCGGGACACGCCGGCACAGCCGGCGTCGCCGCCCCGGCGGCACGCGCAGCTAAAACAGCGATTGTTGCTGCCCCTTGATCGCATCGAAGTCGAACTCGCGCGCGTGCGCGGTGAACACCTTCGCCCACTTGCGGCTATAAACCGCCTCGGCGAAATCCTTGAGGTTCACGCAGTCGGCCTTGCAGTACGTGGTCAGCTTCTTGTACGCCGCGAGGTCGCCGTTGCGCCACGCGCCCCACAGCTGGATGGCCTCGTGGCCGCGCATGTCCTTGATCTCGGCGGAGCGGGTGATCCCCAGCGCCTTCTCCATGTCCTTCAAGCCGCCGCCCAGGCCGAGCGAGCGCGCCGGCGGCATCAGGTCGATGTGCGGTTGGTCGAAGTGGAAATTGGCCTCGCGGAAATGCTTCTCGATGAAGGGCACGTCGAAGGCGGCGCCATTGAAGGTGACGATCAGCTGGTAGGAGCGGATCACCTCGATGAAGCGCGGCAGCATCTCGTCGCCCGCTTGCGGCTTGCCGGCGACGAAGGCGCGCGCGCTCGTCCCATCGGCCAGGCCGATCACGGTGATCTGGTCGTAGCCGGGAGTCAGGCCGGTGGTCTCGATGTCGACCAGGGCGATGCGCTCCTGGTCGGCCAGGCCTTTCCACAGCCGCCAGTTCTCGCGTTCCGGCCAGTGGGCGCGGAACCAGGCGTGATCCTTGCGCTCCAGCGCCTGTTGGGCCTCGGCGACGCTTTCCGTCAACTTCTGGGCGCGATTGTTGCCGAGGATCTCGATGGCCTCGCCCCGATGTTTGCGCAGTGCGTCCCAGGTGGTCAGCCCTTTGGCCCACAGGGCGCGCTCCAGCTCTTCGGACATGCCCTTGGCGAAGATGAAGCTGCTGGTGAGCATGGGGCCTTTCGCCGGGGGCGGCTCGGCCCTCCGCGCAGAGTGATAAGCGCACCGCCTGCGGTGCAAGCCTTCGTAGTCGGCGACCGCGACGCGTTCGTCTCCTCGCTTGACTCGACCAAGCGCTGGGCACCCAATCGCTACCCCCCAGCGAGGACCTCCATGGCCAAAGCCGCATCGCCCCGTCGCCGCGTTCCCGTTCCCGCTCCCGTCCTGGCCAAGACCGCGAAGGCCACGTCTGCCAAAGCCAAGACCGCCAAAGCCGAGCTCGCCGAGACTCGGCCGGCGCTCGGGCGCATCCCGCGCTTCGCGCTGGCCGGCACGGACGGGCGCACCTGGACCGCCGCCGACCTGGCCGGACGCACCTGGGTGCTCTACTTCTATCCCAAGGACAACACCCCGGGCTGCACCCGTCAGGCCTGCGGTTTCCGTGATGCCTTCGCGCGCCTCGAGGCCAAGGGCGTGGTGGTGTTCGGGGTCAGCCCGGACAGCCTGAAGAGCCATGGTGGCTTCATCGCCAAGCAGCGCCTGCCCTTCGTGCTGCTGTCCGATCCCGCGCACGAACTCGCCGAACGCCTCGGGGTGTGGACGCGCAAATCGCTGTATGGGCGCAGCTTCATGGGCATCGAACGCACCACCCTGCTGATCGGATCCGACGGCGCGATCCTGCGCATCTGGCGCAAGGTCAAGGTCGACGGCCATGTCGACGAGGTCCTTGCGGCAGCAGGGGTCTGAGGTGCGCCACGCCCGAGCGCGCGTCGCCGGCGGCGTCGCGTGACGCGGCTGATCGTCACCAACGACGACGGCATTGACGCCCCTGGCCTGGCCGCGCTCGCGGCCGCCGCCGCGTCGTCGGGCGAGGTGTTCATCGTCGCGCCTGTCCAGGAATGGTCGGGCTGCGGCC
>JACDEC010000504.1 GCA_013816645.1 Planctomycetota bacterium | reverse complement strand
GGCCGTGCCCTGGTCGGGTATCGCCATCGGCCTCGGTGCCACCGCGAGCCTGGTCTGGGCCCTGCTGGTCGCCATGGCCCTGGTGCGTCGCGGACCGAAGCTCATCGACCCCAGCGCGGAGACCATCGAAAACGTGGAGCCTATCGATCTCGATACCGACGCCGAGACCCTGCAGCGCGCGACGACCGGCTCGGGCGACGAGTCCCGGCCCTGATGCCGAAGCTGTAGACCCTGAGCGCGACGAGCCTTGCCTGCCCCGTGTCCCAACGTGTCATGTGCCCATGACCGGACCCTTCCGCCTGTTGCTGATCGAGGACAATCCGGGCGACGCCGATCTGGTCCGCGAAGCGTTGGCGATCGGCGATCCGCCCGTCGAGATCACCGTGGTCGAGCGGGTAGGTGACGCCCTGACCTGGCTCGACGACCGGACCATGGCTGGCGAGCCCCTGCCCGATCTGATTATCCACGATCTCAACCTTCCCGGGGTTCACGGCATCCAGGGCATCCGCATGATCAAGGAAGACCCGCTATGGCGGGTGGTCCCGCTGCTGGTGCTGAGCTCTTCGGAAGTCGAGAGCGAACGTGCGGTCTGCCGCGAACTCGGCGCGGCCGCCTTCTGGTCCAAGCCGCGGGTCTGGGAGGAATACGAAGCATTCGCCGCGCACCTGCGGCACAGCCTGCAATCCGGCCAGTTCCTGATCATGCGCTTGGCGTGGGGAGCTGGATCGACCCAGTCCTGAAGGTCGCCGACGGACTGTTTTGGATCCTGCGGGTCAGGCCTTCAGGGTCCCGACTTCCAGCCACTGGCCGATTCGCCGCGCGGTTTCGAGCAGACGATCCCACTGGGTGTGCTTGAGGAAGTAGGCGTCAGCGGCCTGGCCGCGCACCACATCCGGCGCGTAGGTCGATGAGGTGAAGATCGCCATGCGCAGGTCGCGGGTGCGCGGATCAGCGCGAAAGCGTTCGACGACCTCATGCCCGTCGGTGGCCGGCATGTGCAGGTCGACGAGTACCGCGGAGAAATGCTGGGGTTGGCCGCGCACCAGGGCGATGCCATCCTCGGGGCTGCCGCAGCCGACCAGCTCGGCGGCCACGCCGACCTCGCTCAAGGCCTCGCGCAGGAGTCCGATGTCTGCCGGATTATCCTCGATGATCAGCAAACGTTTCGGCTGGGATGCAGGCATAGCCGTCAAGCCTGGCGGGGCGGGTCGCTGCACAACCCCACCGGGTTGAGGGCTGTACAGCCAGACTCGGTGCACAGGGCGTGTACATCTTGCGCGGATACATCCGCACGGCCACAACCTAGGCATGTCCGTCAGCCTCGCCGACATCACCGCCGCGCGGGAGCGGATCCGCGACGCGGTCTACCGCAGCCCCAGCCCGTACTCCCTGAACCTCAGTCGGCTTTGCGGCTGCGACATCTACTGCAAGCTCGAACACCTGCAGATGACCGGCAGCTTCAAGGAGCGCGGCGCTCGCAACAAGCTGCTGACGCTCACCGACGCTGAACGCGCTCGCGGTGTGATCGCTGCCTCGGCCGGCAACCACGCCCTCGGCCTGGCCTACCATGGACAGCTCCTCGGCATCCCGGTCACCGTGGTGATGCCGCAGTACGCGCCGCTGATCAAGATCGCCAACTGCCGGGGGTTCGGCGCGACCATCCTGATCGAGGGCGAGACCTACCAGGACGCGCGGACGCGGGCAGAACAACTGGCGACCGAGCGTGGGCTGACCTTCATCCATGGCTTCGACGATCCAGCGATCATCGCCGGCCAGGGCACCATCGGACTCGAACTGATGGAGGACATCCCGGATCTCGACGCGGTCATCGTCCCGGTCGGCGGCGGCGGCCTGATCGCCGGCGTGGGCAGCGCGGTCAAGGCGATCAACCCGCGCACCCGGGTGATCGCCGTCGAATCGCGCGCCGCGACCTCGTTCCACGCCTCGCTGCAGGCGGGTCGGGTGACCCGGGTGAAGACCTCGCCAACGCTGGCCGACGGCCTGGCCATCGCCGAAATCGGCGCGCTATGCTTCGCGATCGCCCGCGAGATCGTCGACGACCTCGTGCTGGTCGACGAGGCCGAGATCGCCACCGCGGTCCTGCGCCTGCTCGAACTCGAGAAGACCGTGGTCGAGGGCGCCGGCGCGGTGCCGCTCGCGGCGGCGCTCAACCGGCGCGCCGATCTCGCCGGCAAGAAGGTCGCCCTGCTGCTGTGCGGCGGCAACATCGACGTGACCACCATCGCCCGAGTCATCGAACGCGGTCTGGCCGCGGACGGGCGGCTGTGCCGCATCGTCACCCAGATCAGCGACCGGCCCGGCTCGCTGGTGAAGGTCCTGTCGGTGGTCGCCGGGACCGGCGGCAGCGTCAAGGAGGTCGCCCACGACCGCAACTTCGGACCGGCTGACGTCGCGCGCGTGGCGATCTCGTGCGTAGTCGAGACCCGCGACGCCGAGCACATCGCCGAGATCGAACGCGCGTTGGCCACAGCCGGTATCGTCTGCCGGGTCGAGCGCTGAGCCGACGGAGACGTCAGGGGCCTGTTGGTGGCGCGTATCCGTTGAAGGCGCCCGTAGCCAGCTTGGCGTGCGCCAGCACCATCGCCGCGGCATTGGCCAGGTTGTAGGCGCGGATGCTGCCCAGGATCGGGATGTGCACGCCGCGTTCCGGCCAGCGCGCCCGCCAGGCGTCGGGTAGCCCGCGTACCTCGTTGCCGAGGATGATGACGTCGTCGGCGTGGTAGGCCGGTTGATCGAAGCGCAGGCGACCCCACTTGGTCACTAGCCATGGCTGGCGTTCGCCGAGCCAGGCGAGGAATGCCTCGGGATCGGGGTGCAGCGTCCAGCGCAGGTGCTGCCAATAGTCGAGACCGGCTCGGCGCAGCGATTTGTCAGAGAAATCGAAGGCGCACGGGCCGATGATCTGCAGTTCAGCGTCCATGCCGACGCACAGCCGGCCGATGTTGCCGGTGTTGGGCGGGACCTGGGGTTGGTAGAGGCAGAGGTGCATGGAGTCAGAGTCCGGAAGTCCGGAAGTCCGGAAGTCCGGAAGTCCGGAAGTCTCGATGACCGGACGTGCGTGGACCGACTCCGGTGCCTGTCTCAGATT
>JACDEC010000075.1 GCA_013816645.1 Planctomycetota bacterium | reverse complement strand
CAGCCACGCGCTCGCCGCCGCCGACCGCGTACTCACCCTCGACGCCTACCAGCCCCGCGACGTCACCGCCACCGCGCGCCGACTGGTCGGTCGCATCGCTGGCACCGCGGTCACGCTGCCCGTTCGACTGCTCGACGACGCTCCTGGCGCGCTGATCGGACTGCGCCACTTCCTGCGCATCGACGCGCGCGAAGCCGAACGCCCGCGCGTCACCATCGCGGAGCGCGAACTGGTCCTCGACCTGCGGCGCAGCGGATGGGACCTCGACGACGGACTGGCGCGCGGCGCGATCCTCGCCGCCGCCTGGTGCTGCCGGCTCGCCGACGGCCACCCCATCGCGATGGACCAACTCGCCGAGCGTTGGCGCGCCTTCATCGCCGCCCACGGCGTACGCGGCATCGACCCCTTCGATCGCACCTTCACCACCCTGCCCCCCTGGCAGCTGGTGGTCAGCGTGCTCGAACGCCTGCCGATGCCGATGATCTCAAGCCTTCGATAGCGGCGTCAGGCCCCCACCCCCCGGCCCCCGACCCCCGTCCTACGAGTTGTTGTGCAGGCTCGCGTTCAGCCCGCCCCAACTCGGCGTCTCGCCCTTGGTGCGGCCGATGACCTCGATGGCGCCGGTCTGCGAGTTGCGGCGGAACAGCATGTCGCTCTGGCCGCTGAGTTCCCAGGCCTTGAGCACGCGACCGTCGGGCAGGCGCACCTTCGAGGCCGCGGTGACGTAGAGACCCGATTCGATCGTGCAGTTGTCGCCCAGCGAGATGCCGAGGCCGGCGTTGGCCCCGAGCAGGCACTTCTTGCCGATCGAGATCACCGCCTTGCCGCCGCCGGACAGCGTGCCCATGATCGACGCGCCACCGCCGATGTCCGAGCCGTCGCCGACCACCACGCCGGCGCTGATCCGGCCTTCGACCATCGACGCGCCGAGCGTGCCGGCATTGAAGTTGCAGAAACCCTCGTGCATCACCGTGGTGCCGGCCGCGAGGTGCGCGCCGAGCCGCACGCGGTCGGCGTCGGCGATGCGCACGCCGGTGGGCACCACGTAGTCGGTCATGCGCGGGAACTTGTCGACGGAATGGATGCGCATGGCGACGCCGCGCGCGCGCAGCCGCAGGCGGGCGCGATCGACGTGCTCGGGATCGTAGGGTCCGGCGTCGCTCCAGGCGACGTTGCTGAGCAGGCCGAACATGCCGTCGAGCGCCAGACCGTGCGGGGCCACCTTGCGGTAGGAGAGCAGGTGCAGGCGCAGGTAGACGTCGTGGGCGTCGACCGGCTTGGCGGACAGTTCGCCGAGGAAGGTCACCACCACCGCGCGGGCCAGCGGGGCGCGCTCGTCCGACACCGCCAGCGCCTCGCGCAGCTCCTGCAGCGCGACCAGGTTGGCGTGGTGCTTCCCGTCGTGGAGGAACGGCGTGAAGTGCTCGATCGCGGTCAGCAGCGCGCCGCGGTCCAGGCGGTACGACGCCGACCCCGCGCGGTGGCCGCAGATCTTCGCCAGCACCGCCGCCGTGCCGAAATTTTCGCCGAGGTTGACCACGGGATACCAGGTATCGAGCGCCTTGGTCCCCGCCTCGAGCGGCTTGCCCGGATCCGCCGGCGCAAAGGTGGCGAGCCCGACCGCGTAGGCCGCTGGGCGTGCATACCCCTGACCGCCTTCGATCTCCTTCACGGTGGCGTTGAACTGGTCGACGGTGGTGATCGGCATGGGCGAGAGGGTAGCGATTGCCACAGGTCCGGAAGTCCGGAAGTCCGGAGGTCCGGAAGTCGAAGACACCGAAGAGACCCGACGTCCGACTGCATCCAGATTGACCAGAGGTCCTCCGGTCAAAGGACAGTCGTCGGCACCTAAAGACTTCCGGACTTCCGGACCTCCGGACTTCCGGACCGTGGCAATCAGGTTGTTTGATACGGATCCACGTCGATGGCCACGCGCACCGCGTGCTTCGCCGACAATCCCCCCGCCTGATCGAGCCGGCCGAGGAACGCCTGGGCCGCGCCGCGGCTCGGCGCCTTGATCAGGGCGTGCCAGCGGTGCTGTCCCTTGAGGAACGACAGCCCCGCCGGATTCGGCCCGAGGATAGTGGCGTCGCCGGCCGCGGCCTTGAGCGCCAGCGCGTGCTCCTCGGCGGCGAGTTGGACCTTAACCGCATCCGGTCCGCTCCACAGGATGCGCACCAGCCCGGAGAACGGGGGATAGCCGTACTCGCGGCGCAGCTGGAGTTCGCTGTCGTAGAAGCGCCGTGGCGTGTGCTCGAGCGCGGCGGTCAGCGGCAAGGCGTGCACGTCGAAGGCCTGGACCACCACGGTGCCCGGGCGCTCGCCACGCCCGGCGCGGCCGGAGACCTGGGCGATGAGCTGGAAGGTGCGCTCGGCGGCGCGGAAATCGGGCACCGACAGGCCGCGGTCGGCGCAGACGATCCCGACCAGGGTCACGCGCGGGAAGTCGAGACCCTTGGCGACCATCTGGGTGCCAACCAGGCAGTCGGCGGCGCCCTCGGCGAAGGCGCCGAACAGCTTGGCGTGACCCTGGCGTTCGCCGACCGTATCGGCATCGACGCGCAGCACGCGCAGGTCGGGCACCTCGGCGGCGAGCACCGCCGCGAGCTGCTCGGTGCCCAGGCCGAAGGTCGACAGCGCCTCCTGCTGGCAGGCCGGGCAGCGCTTGGGCAGCGCGGTCGAATGGTCGCAGTAGTGGCAGCGCACCCGGTTGGCGCCCTTGTGCCAGGTCAGGCTGATGTCGCAGTTCGGGCACATCAGGGTGTGGCCGCATTCCTGGCAGCTCACCACCGGGCTCCAGCCGCGCCTGTTGAGCAGCACGATCGCCTGCTCGCCGGCGGCGCGCACCGCGCGCAGGCGGGTCATGAGCTCGCGACTGACCTCGGCGCGCTTGTGCTGGGCCTGGCACTCCTCGCGCATGTCGATGACGATCGGCGTGGGCAGCTTGCCGCCGAGCGGGCGCTGGCGCAGGGTCAGCACCCGGTAGCGCCCGGCGCGGCCGTTGTGCACGCTCTCCAGGCTCGGCGTCGCCGAGCCTAGCAGCACCGGCGCGCCGATCTGGCCGCCGTAGACCATGGCGAGGTCGCGGGCGTGGTAGCGCGGCACCGACTCCTGCTTGTAGCTCTGCTCGTGCTCCTCGTCGACGATGATCAGGCCCGGCCGCGGCAGCGGTGCGAACAGCGCCGAGCGCGTACCGACGACCAGATCGACGTCGCCGCGCGCGACGCGGCGCCACTGCTCAGCGCGCTCGCCGTCGGTGAAGCCGCTGTGCCACACCGCCACCCGTTCGATGCGCCGCCGCACGCGCGCCGCCAATTGCGGAGTGAGCGCGATCTCGGGCAGCAGCAGCAGCACCTGCTTGCCGGCGGCGATGGTGCGGCGCGCGAGTTCGAGGTAGACCAGCGTCTTGCCCGAACCGGTGACGCCGTAGAGCAGGAAGGGTTCGTGCCGACCGGCGGCCAGCGCCTCGCCGACCGCGTCGACCGCGGTCTGCTGCTCGGCGGTGAGCGGGAAATCCTCGTCGCGCGCCGCGAGGCGCAGCTCCTGGATCCCCGAGGTCGAGGCGATGCGCAGCGCGCCGGCCTCGGCGAGGCGCTCGATGGTGCCGGCGGTGGTCCCGGCGAGGCGCAACACATCGGCGAACGGCGTGGCCGCCGCCGGCAGTTTCGCGAGGACCTCGCGCTGGCGCTTGGTAAGCGTGCCGGCGAAGTCGGCGATCGGCTCGACGGTGCGCGCCACTTCCATGCGCGCGCCATCGCGCACCGGCGCCGGAACCGCCGCGGCGAGGAATTCGCCAAGCGAGCAGCGGTAGTAGCGCGCGCCCCAACGGATCAGGCCGAGCAGACCTGCGGGCAGCCGCACGTCGTCGCGGCGCGAGGCGATGGTCTTGAGCGTCACTCCGGCCGGCGGAGCGCGCCGCTCGATCGCGCACACGAAACCGCGCTCGCTGCGCCGTCCGAACGGAACCAGCACGCAGTCGCCGACCGCGAGGTCGCCAGCCAACGCGTCGGGCACCAGGTAGCTGTAGCTGTCGCGCCCGGGGACATCGAGGGCGACATCAGCGAGGAGACGGGGGTCGGGGGATTGGGGATGGGGGTCGGCTACGTCGCCTTCAGCGCGATCGGGTTCCGCGATGAACCGCTGCTGCTCGGGCACCTTTCCGGCCCCCGGCCCCGGCTCCCCGGCCCCCGTCTTCGTCACACTTTTCCGCACATGTGCAGCAGCCGGGCGAACGGCAGCCAAGCCGGTGGCGGCACCATGCGCGGGTGCTCGGCGAAATCCCAGCCGTGCTCCTGGGATTGGCGGCGCAGCTGCACGCCGGTGGCCATGCCTTGCAGGGCGTCGGCGACGGTATGCGGGCCGGCGAAGGCCCGCGCGAGCAGCGTGTCGACCCAGCGCAGTTCGGTCGGGCTGGGCGCGTCCGGCGCGCGGCGCAACGACCACACCGAGAGATCCACGCGGCTGGGCGGCGAGACCTGATCGCGATTGAGGCGCGCGACCGGGCGCGCGGTACCGACCAGGGCGACCAGCACGCTGGTCCGGGTATGGGCACCGGGACGGCCGCTGATCTTCTGGGCCGCCTCGCGCTGCAGCACCAGGTCGAGCGCCACCGGCGGACCGCCGGGCAGGTCGTCGAGCAGCCAGCGGCGCAGCAAGTCGGCGGTGAGGTTGAAAGGTGGGTTGGCGACCGCGCGCCAGCCCTCGGGCAGGGCGGGCGTCACACGCATGGCGTCGCCCACCACCAGGATCAGGCGACCGTCGGCGAGTTCCTTGGCGAAACGCCGCTGCAGCACCGGAATGCGCGCGGCATCGCGCTCGATGGCCTGGAGCCGGCAACCGCGCGACAGGATCGCCGCGGTCAGCGCTCCGAGCCCGGGTCCGACCTCGAGCACCGTGTCGGTCGGGGTCAACGCCGCGGCGTCGATCACCGCCTGGGCGGCGGACGGCGCGAGGTCGTGTTGCTGGAGATCCACTGCGCCGGTCATCGCCCCGGCTTAGCCCGCATTTCCCCCGCCGCCAGCCCAGCGGTGGACTGTCTTCGCCGGCTGCAAACGCAGCGACCGCGGCATTGCTGCCGCGGTCGAAGGAAGCTCGGAATTCGGAAGGCTCAGCGCTTGAGCAGGGCGTCGACCTGACGCTCGGCGGCGAGCCAGTCCTGGACCGCGTAGCCCGAGGAGAACCCGCGGCGCTCAGCGAGGAAGTAGGCGGCTTCGGCGATCATCCGGCTGCGCTCGCCGGCCGAGACCGGCTTGGCCAGGGTGGCCGGCTTGAGCGCCGGAGCGGTGGCGGCAGCCGGTTTGGCCGCTGACGCCGGGGCGGGTTTGGCGACCGGTGCGAGAGCTGCCTTAGCGGCGCTCGCGGTAGCCAACTTGGAAGCCGAAGCTGCGGCCGGTTTGGTGGCCGGTTTCGTTGCCGATGCGGACGTCGACTTCGCGACGCTGGCCGAGGCGCTGGTCTTCTTGGCGGGGGCTGATTTCTTTTCGCTCATGGCGTATCCTTCCGCGTGGTGCGACCGGCGCACCCTACGACGCCGACCCTTGGGTGCAAGAAGGAGAAGGGCAACTTCGTGCGGCATTGGTAGCTGCCCGCCGCTCGGGACCAGCCGATCGCGCAGCAGTGGCCGCGACGGTGTTCACGTTCACCCGAGGGAAGAGTCGGCAAGTCCGCCATCGGCCCAGCGTTGCAGGAATCCGCCGAGTTCATCGACTCCCGGGCTGCGGGCCTCGCGCACGAAGAAGCCGCTGACCGCCGAGCCGAGGTCGCAGCGCTGCACGGCGTCGAGGCCGAGCAGCAGTCCCAGGCAGTAGCCGGCGTTGAAGCGGTCGCCTGCGCCGGTGCTCTTGCGCGGCTTGGCGCAATGCGGTCCGGCGGGGACGTGGATCGTGCCCCCTGCCTCGGCCACGGCGTTGAAGTGGATGTTGTGGACCACGACCTGGGCGACACCGAGCCGCGCGCGGATCGCCTCGGCGGTCGCGGCGATGCCGGCAGCAGTCCGATCCGGGGACGGCAATCCCAACGCCCCGGCGATCACCGCGGCTTCGGTGAGGTTGAGCCCGAACACCGTCTCGCAGGTGCGCTGGAATACCGAGAGCGCCGCGAGCATGGCGCGCACGTCCTCGACGGCGCGGCCGGATGGATCGACCAGGTCGACGAACAGCCAGGGACGGTGGTCGAGGCGGGCGTAGACGTGCTCCTGCAGCCAGCGCCAGCAGGCCGTCATGTGCGGGTAGAGCGTCCAGTTGTTGAGGACGATCAGCCCGGCGCGACGGCAGGCCGCTTCGTACGCCCCGTCGGCGGTGGCCTGGTCGAGCAGCGCCGGCGACAATTCGCCGAGCTGGTCGACGGCGCTGAGGAAGAACTTGCCGTCGCCGAATTCGAGGGCGAGGGTCCGCCCGTACGAGCGTCCGAGCGCGGTGCAGCTACGGCAGCGCGCGGCGAATGCGTCGAAGGCGGGATGGCGCGGCTGGCCGATGGTGCCGTAATAATCGAGGCCGACGCCAAGCGCGCACAGCGCGTCGCCGAGGTTGACCGCGCAGCCGCCGGCGTCGGTCCCGCGTACCACGATCTCGCGCAGGCCGTTGCGCCCCGCCGCGCCGCTGATCACCGCGCCGAGCTCGGCCATCGAGCGCATCGGCGACCAGCGCTCGGGGCCGCTGCGCTCGCCGACCACGCTGATCATCTCGTCGACGAACCCGTCGAAACCGGCGACCGCGGACAGGCCCGCCAGTTCGCCGCGGCGCGCCGCCAGGGTCTGGAGCAAGGAGGCGGCGGTGGTCATTGGGAGCATCGTGCGGCGTGCGGCGTACGGCGCGCGATGGGAAGCCAGCGGACTCCGGAACAATCGCGGATTGCGAGACGTCGCACGCCGCACGTCGCACGCCGCACCGGGGCAATCCTCATACCGGCACCCGCTGGATCGCCGGGTCGGTGAAGATATCGACCTCGTCGCGCGAACGGGTGCTGAATTCGCTGACCACGGCGCCCTCGGGGCCGGCGACGAACCAGTGCGGGGTGTTCGGCGCGAGGGTCGACTGCTCGCCAGCGCGCAGGTGGACGTGGCGGAACATGGTGACGGTGTCGCGCTTGTCGGCGGGCACCATCGCCAGCGCGAAGGCGCGTTCGGGCGACTGCTGCTTGTGGCCGGGCAAGAACAGGTGCACCTCGCCTTGGCGGACCCGGAAGGTCTCCTCCTTGCCGGGGTCGCCGGCAATCGCGGGATGACGGTGCTCAGGGCAGATCTGGCCCGGCAGCATCATCAGCTCCTTGGCGCAGCAGCGCTCGGTGTTGACGTAGACATGGATGGCGAGCCCGAACTCGGCGAAGCGCCCCAGCCCGAAGTCGGCGATCTCGATCGCCGCCGCCTCGTCGTCGCGCAGGGTCAATCCGGCCGCGCGCATCGCGCTGGCAGCCTGCTGACGGAGGTGTTCGGTGCGGATGGCGGACATCAGCGGCTCCTGGGGACCGAGACCGGCGACCGTAGCCAGCAGAACGAGCGGTCCGCGCGCGGCCAGCGCCGACCATTCGCCGGCGCGCGGTTCATCAACCGCGGGCGTATAGCGGCAGGCGGCAAGGATGTGGCGGATGATGGCGCGGGGCGCTACGCCATGGAGGCAGCAGAGCCGCGCCGCGCCGATCAGCCGATCGTCGCCGGCGAGCTTGCGCCAGGGGTCGCGCGCGACGCGGGCCACGGGATCGTTGAGCGCGCGGTTGCGGTAGCGTTCGAACAACTCGTCGAGCAGGTCGCGGCAGGCGATGAGCACCGCGGCCTCGCTGCTGCCGCCAGCATGGGCCCGCGCAATGGCCTGCGCCGCCTCGTCGCCCGCGCGATGCGCGTCGCGGCAGATGGCGGGATCGGCGATGCAGTCGGGGATGGTCGCCAGCCCGGCGAGCTGGCCGGCGTAGGCCAGGCAGGCGTGGGTCAGGTTGTGGAGGTAGAGCTTCTGATGGAGGACCAGGTCGAAGTCGGCGCGCGGTTCGAGACCGGCGACCGCGGGGATCGCGCCGCGGAACGCCGCGCGTTCGACGGGCAGGTGGGCGTATGGCTCGACCCGGATGTCGAGGCAGTCGCCGCCGGTCGCCGCCGGGATCATCCGTCCGATCGACGTACGCACGCTGCCGAAGCGCGCGTCGGCGCGCGCGCGCAGCTCGGGCGGCATCGCCGTGAGTACGGCATCGCGCAGGATGGACGCCCCCTGCGCCCCATTCTCGCAGACCAGCACGTCGAGCGCCGGGCCGTCGCAACGCTCGCGCTCGACCAGACCCGCGGCGATGGTCGCGCCGAGGCGCGGCAGGACGTTGATGCCGACCGCGGTCGCGGCGAGGTCGCAGCTCGCCAGCGCCGCGACCACCGCCGCGCTGTCGCTGGACGCCAGCGCCCGCACGTTCGCCACCGCGACCACGCGCTCGCTGTCGCCGTCGACTTCGATGACCCGGTAGGTTCGACGACGTTCGAGTTCGCCGACCACCTCGGCGGCGACGTCGACGAACACCACCTGCCACCCGGCCGACGCGAAGGTCGGGGCGATGAAACCGCGGCCGATGTTGCCGGCGCCGAATTGGACCAGGACGGGCATCGTCGCGAGTCTCGACGCCGGCTGGCCGGGTCAACGCGCCGGAGGCGGCTGATGCAGTTCGCGAGCGATGCGCAGCAGCAGGTACATGCTGGCGACGTGGGTGATGCGACCCTGGTCCACGGCCGCGATCGCCTCGGCGAGCGGCAGGCGCGCGCGCACCAGGTCGAACTCGCTGGCATCGCCAGGGCTCTCGGCGGATTCGAGACCTTCGGCCACGTAGCAGGAGGTCCGGCCGGCGACCCGCGCGTCGGAGGGATGGAAGGATCCCAGCGCCCGCCAACGATCGGCGCGCACGCCGGCTTCCTCGGCCAACTCGCGCTCAGCCGCGTCCTGCGCCGACTCGCCCGGCTCGACCGCGCCGCACGGCAGTTCCCAGCTCGAGCAGCCGTAGGCGTGGCGCCACTGCCGGACGAGGATGGTGGTGCCGTCCGCGAAGAGCGGCAGCACCAGCACCGCGTCGCGCTCGGCGAAATAGCCGTACATCCCCGGACGGCCGTCCGGGCCGGCGAGCCGATCCTCGAGCAGCACGCTCCACGGATTGCGGTAGACCTCGCGGCTGCTGAGCGTGCGCCACGGCGAGCAGGGAGCGGGATCGAGCGCCATGGCGCCATCCTCGCTGCCGCCGAGGCTGCACCAACCCCCTCCCCGGCCGCATGCTTCAACCCGACTACTGCTGCGCCGTCATCGAGGACCAGCGCGGCTGGCTGCTGCTGCAGCTGCGGCCGGCCGGTGCGCGGCACGCGCCCGACCAGCTCACCTGCTTCGGCGGTCGCCGTGAACCGGGCGAGGACGCCGACCAGTGCTTGCGCCGGGAATTGGCCGAGGAGCTGGGCTGGGCGCCGCCGCCGGCTCCCACCGCCTGCGCGCTATGGCAGGGCGAGCAGCTGATCGCCTGGTTCTCCCGGGCGCGCTTTCCAGGCGGGAGCGTCGTCACCGAGCCGGGTCACGTCGCGCTGTGGGCACCCTGGTCGGCGCTGCCCGGCCTGCCCCTCAGTCCCTGGCACCGCACGGTCTTGACCGCGATCGCCAAAGGACGCCGGCGGGTCGATCTGGGCTGAGGCAGTTGCGCCGGCTCGCATCCCGCAGCAGGCTGGGGCATGCGCGCTCACGCAGTCACCGCGCAGGCTTGCTCGCAATGACCGCACCCGCGACTCCATCGCCGCCACGGCGCGGTCGCCCGCTGCGCGTGGGACTGCTCGCCCCCGAATTCCCCGGCTGCGGACCGGCCTACGGAGTCGGCACCTACCTCGCGACCCTGTCGCGCGCGCTGGCGCGCGCCGGCGCCGAGGTGCTGGTGCTGGCGTGCACCGGGGACGGCTGCTTCGTCGCCGATGATCCGGCATCGCCCCACCTGCGCCGCGAGCCCTGGGGGCCGGCGGTCCTGCGCCCGTTGTCGGTCTCGCGCTGGCTGACCCGCCAGCTCCGCCAATTCGAGGCCGATGTCGTCGAGGCGCCCAACTGGGGCGGATTGAGCGCCTGCCTGAGCGGGCCGTGGGCGCGCGTGGTGCGCTTGTCCACGCCGGTGTCGACGGTGCGCAGCGG
>JACDEC010000503.1 GCA_013816645.1 Planctomycetota bacterium | reverse complement strand
CGGCACTGCCAGGCGCGCTTGCACGAACGACTTCCAGTGGTTGGTGTCGTAGAGCAGGTGCCTCACGGTGCGCTTGCCAAGGACACCAGGAACGCGCCAGTGGTGGCCGATGCGGTCGCCGCGCTTGCGTTGGTACTCATTGAACGGGATGGAGGCGGCGCCAACGAAGCGACCATGGCTGGGAAGCAGCAATGCCGTGTGCGCCGATTGCCGCGCAAACTGGTAGACGACGTCGGTGCTCTGCCCCCAGTTCGCGTCGATGAGCAGACGCTCGATCGCCAGCGCAGCGCCGTCGTCGCGTTGCCAGCGGCGCCCGATGAGATCACCAGCACAGGCTTCCAGCCCGGCGTAGATCGCTCCCTCCAGCCCCGCCCCTTTGGTCGCCGCCGCCATGGTGATGCGCAGATCCCGCAAAGTGAAGTAGGACCGGCGCTGGTCCGGCCAGGTGCCGTAGTCGAGGACGTAGCCAGTGAAGTCGTCTTCCCAGGCGCAGACCACCCAGAACAGGGCCTTCTGCTGCACGTCGATGAAGGCGGTCAAGTGCTGCGCCGCGCTCGGCACCTCGGCTCGTCCGAGACCGTTGAGCTTGGCCGCAATCTGATCGGCCGTGAGATCGTCGCCCTCGTCGGAGCGATCCGGCAATGGCTCGTTCTGATATTCGGCGAAGAACGCGGCCTCGTCTTGGAGGCGGAGGTTCATCGCGTGCTGGATGGCCGACGCCTCGTCGTGGTTGAACCGCTCCGCCCAGGCGACCTGCGCTCCGGCATCAAGCGCATCTTGGTTGGCGAGGTAGTAGGCCGTGGCATCAGATAGGCCGTGACCAGCGCGAAAGCCGTCGGCGCGGTGCTTGGCGTAGATCTCCCACAGCTTTGTGGCGGTAGGCCAGGCGTAGACCATCTTGGTCCGTTCGCCGTTCCACTCCGGGTGGGTATCCCGGTCGAGGATACGATCGGCCATGTCGCCTGGCCTGATCACCGTGCAGGGCATCACGCCGGCGATCTTCTTTCCGGGACCGGCGAGGCCGAGCACCGCGCCGGCGAGGACCGACTCGCGGTGCTGGCACTGGCTGAGACTCCGCGCGCTCTCGTCGGTTTGCGGATCATCCAGAACCACCAGGCTCGGACGCGCGGCGCGACCGTCTGGGCGCTTGAATTTCATGCCGCGAATTCGCCCGGTGATACCCGCCACTTTGACGACCGCGCCTGATGCCGGCGACCCAGGAATCGTCGGCAGCACGATCTCCTTGGCAGTCCAGCCGATGTGCGTTCGCTCGCCGCGGTAAAGTTGGCCGCCGGCGCGGTGCGGGATGCCTTCCAAGGCATGGATGGGGAAGACGGCTTCGGGGAAATCGGCGAGTAAGAGATCGTTGGTTTCGAGTTCCGTCTTCAGCGACTCCAGCATGTCGGCGGCGTGCCCCTCATCGGAACCGATCAGGCAGACGAAGTCGCGGTGACCGTACAGGATCGCCCACAGGCACGCGCTCTCGGCCAAGCTGGTCTTTCCACTCCCGCGCGGCATGGCCAAGGCGAACAGGCCACCGTGCAGCACCGCCTGCTCGGTCGTGGCCATGATGCGCAGGTGGTCCGGCGACCAGCCGAGGTGGAACACGCTAGCGAAGTACGAATCGCAGAAGGCGCGGAAGCTCTTCGCTGCGGTTGCCTTGCGCTCTGGGTTAGCAACCGCTGGGAGTTCGCCGATGTCGCGGCCAGCTTCAGAGAGCTTGCGCGAGCGCGAAGCCATGTCGGCACGACGCTGCTCGTAGTCTTTGCCAGAGGGCGCGGCCGGACGATGCACCGCGTCCGCCAGCCAGGCCAGGTAGCGGAAAAGATCGATGGCAGTCCCGGTGCCCAAACGCAAGCCGGCCCGCGTGCGGTGGCGTTGCAGCTGCCGCTCGGAAATGACTGCGCTCAGCGGGCTGCTGTTGAGCAGCCGCGCGAGTTCCGACGGGCGCAGGTGACGAAGATCAGCCATGGGCCGACTCCCGCCGCGCGAGTTCCCGCGCCAGCCAGGCGCCATAGGAAATCAGATTCATGGTGCCGTCTCGGTTCACCGGCGCGCCCGCGGCAATGTCGGCGAGGATGCGCTCGGCGTCGATGATCTGACAGCCGGCGTGCTTGAGCAGCGAGGCCACCTGCTCGACGGGCAGTGCGCTAAGGCGCGGAGCAGTGACCTCTGCTGCGCTGGACTGGTCAAGCGCCATGAATGGGGCTCCACAGGACTAGCCGCGCCGGATTACCCGGACCAGCGGTGCAAACTGAGTTCACCTCGGCGGCTGTTCCCTGGGGCCTGAGAGGACAAGGACTTACGGGAAGGAACCAAGATTTTCGTTCAGACCTCGCTCGATCGAGCCAATTTGGCTCGCTGGTGTCGACCCACCCCGTTTGGCAATAAGGGTGATAGGTTGGCAATATGTTTTCAACGTAAGTCATTATATAATATATATTTACAAACCTATTGACCTTATTGACCTTATTGCCAAGGGGTCGCGCTCCCGGCGCAGCTCTGAGCGCGTAGGCACCAGGATGAGCCTGGGTGGGCGTGAGCGCCCGCGACCCCCTGGCAATAAGGTCAATAAGGTCGATAGGTTTATATCCCATTGCCTGCTCCATGGTTACGTCTCGACCTTATTGCCACCCAGACCCCTTATTGCCAAACCGCCCAACCGAATGCGGACACCGGTCCGCCCGGCCGTGGTCTCAACACCCTGCTCGGCCTGGCCGGTGTCGACCAGGTTCTGGACGACCTCGCTGCGCTCCTTCACCGACAAGGAGCGCAGCGCCTTGTTCAACTCCCACTGCCAGACGGCTCCGCCCTTGGCGCGGATGAATTGCAGGGCCCGCTTCTGCCGGGCGTCGAAGTCGCTCTCGTAGACGTGGACCGTGGCCATGGCGAGCATGCGCCGGGTCTGGTGCGCCACGAGTTGCCAGGCCCAAGCCACACCAGCCTCGCTGATCGCTGGCCGTTCGTGTCGCTCGCTGCAGGCGTAGATGAGCGCGAGTCGACGCACCTTCTCGGCAGCACGCGCCCACAGGGCCATGCCCATCTGGTCGCCAGCCGCCTCGCGCTCGGCGTAGTGGGCGTCGGCCTCGGTGCGAATCTGCCGCAGCAGGTCGAACGC
>JACDEC010000502.1 GCA_013816645.1 Planctomycetota bacterium | reverse complement strand
GCCTCGCTGCGCGCCCTGCGCATCACCGGCGCGCCGGTGGCGGTCACCGCACCGACGGCTCCCGCCCCGACGGCCCCCGCTCCCAACCAGGCGCCGACGGTGTCGCTGACCCAGCCGGGCGCCAACGCCGCCTTCACGCTGCCCGCGACCGTGCACATGGCGGCCGCGGCGGCGGACAGCGATGGCTCGATCGCCAAGGTGGTGTTCCTGGTCGACGGCACTGCGATCGGCGAGGACACCACCGCGCCCTACACCATGGCCTGGAGCGCGACCGCGGGCAGCCATGCGCTCAGCGCCCGCGCGATCGACAACGCCGGAGCCGCGACGACGTCGGCCGGGGTGCCGGTAAACGTCTCCAGTCCCAGCGTCGGCGGCGGCCTGCTCGGCGAATACCATGCGGACATCACGCTCAGCAAACCGGTGCTCAGCCGGACCGACGCGACCGTCGACTTCGACTTCGGCTACGGCTCGCCGGCGAGCGGCGTGCCGAGCGACAACTTCTCGGTCCGCTGGCGCGGCCGGGTGAAGCCGCGCTATTCCCAGACCTACACCTTCACCACCACCAGCGACGACGGCATCCGGTTGTGGATCGGCGGGCAGGCGCTGATCGACAACTGGACGTACCACGGACCGACCAACGACTCGGGGACCATCGCCCTGGTGGCCGGGCAGGAGTACGACGTGCGCCTCGAATACTTCGAATCCGGCGGCGGCTCGGTGGCCAAGCTGGCCTGGTCGAGCCCGTCCCAGGCTTTCGAGATCGTGCCCCAGGCGTGCCTGCTGCAGCCGTCGGCAACGGCGTCCGCGCCCACCGCGCCCACCGCGTCATCGGGAGCATGGACGGCGACCACCGTCGGCGCCCTGAGCGCCCCGGGAAAGGCCACCTACAGCGCGACGACCGATACCTGGACCATCACCGGCGATGGCGCCGACATCTGGGGCGGCGTCGACGCTTTCCAGGCGGCCAGCCAGCCGATCACCGGCGATGTCACGGTGGTGGCGCGGGTCGGATCGCTGACCAACACCGACCTGTGGGCCAAGGCCGGGATCATGCTGCGCGAATCGACGGCGCCCGGGGCGAAGAACGCCTTCATCTGCGTGACCCCGGCCAACGGGGTGCCGTTCCAGTGGCGCGAGGCCACCGACAGCTGGACCAATCAGACCACTTCCGCGGGCTCGGCCCCGCGCTGGCTGAAACTGCAACGCAGCGGCGCGCAGTTCACGGCCTGGCAATCGGTTGATGGCACCGCCTGGCAGATGGTCAGCAGCAGGACGCTGGCCATGGGCGCGACCATCCAGGTCATGCTCGCGGTGACCTCGCACAATCCCGCTGCGGCGTGCACCGCCACCTTCAGCGGCGTCATGGTCATGCCCGGCGGGAACGGCTGAACAGGTCGGGAATCCGGACAGGCAAGGCGCGGCCCAGCGCTCCAGCTCGACCCGGGCGCTGGCGCCTGGACGCTGTCCTTCAGCGTCCCGCCTGGCTCACTTCACCGGCCGCTGCGCATTCTCTGGGGGTCGGGTCGGGAGGATCGGCTGCATCCCTTCGGCGAATGTCACTCCGGATACCTTCCATTCGCCGACCTTGACGACATCGACGTGCATGACGGCATTGCCGGTGGTGCCCTGAAGCGAGCGCGACAACCGACCGACCGGCCGGCCATCACGGTCCTCGAACCGGGTCCCCCCCGGACCGATCAGGACGAGCTCGCCGATCTTGGCGATCTCGTCCTCCATGGCGCGGCGGAAGGTGGTCTGGTCGGGGACCTGGCTCCCCGGATCGAGCAGGGCGTGCATTCCGATGTAATCCTTGGCTCTCAGTCGCCCTTCCAGATTCGCCGCCAACGCATCGACGACGATGCGGTCGTCGGCCCAGACGTCGGTCGCTGATTCCGCGTCAGGGGTACTGGATGACAGGACAGAGAGGACCGCGAGCCCGATAACGATCACGGCGCCGATAATGAGAACGATGCGTTTTGCCTGCATGGCCTTTCCTACACGCTGGTCGTCGGTTGCGCAATCCGGGTGCCCAGGCAACTGCATCCTCCGGTCCGCAAACCCGCCAGCCGGGTGCCAGCGCGAACCGTGTTCGCGCGCCTGGTGATCGGAAGCCATGGGGAAACCCCGGCGCTGAAGTGCCGGACGCGGTCACTGCTGCGGTCCAGGCACGCAGGTGGATGGCGAGGCCTCCGGCGCCAGGCGATCCCGCCATTCCATCGGCGATCCCGCAGGCCTATCCTCACCGGGAACATGCGTCCCCAGAGCGACACCGCCGCATTCCCCAAGGATTTCGTCGAAGCCATGGTCTTCGCTGGTCCCGAAATCATCGATCATCAGGGCTTCGCACGCTCGGTGCACCGTCAGGTCGGCACGGGGCTGTGGTATGTGCTCGCCACGGCGGACCAGGATGAGACGCATGCCACCGGCCTGGTGGCGATGGGCGAACTGCTCGCGCGCGATCCGACCTTGGCGCGACTGGCGGCGATGCCACCCGGGCGCGGCGCGCGGCGCCGGGACGCGCAGGCTCCCTGGCAGGCCTTCACGCTCGCCGCGCGTCCGCCAGCGATCGAGCACCACGAAGAACCCGTGGCGTCCGAAGCGGCCGTGCTGGCGCAACGCGTGCGGCGCACCGCTGCCGGCGCCGGCGCGATCGGCACGTTGATCGGCTTGCCGCTGCTCGTGCTCGGCGGAATCCTGGCGCTGACGGTAGACCGTCGCGACCCGCTGTTCGGCGTGCCAGCCAACGCAGCCCTCGGTGCCGGCGCCGCGGTGATCGGTGCGTGGATGCTGGTGTGCGGATTGATCGCCGAGCGTCGAGCGACGCCGCTGCCGATCCTGCTCGGCGCGCTGCCGTGCATCGCCGCCGTCGCGTATTCCGCGTTGGCCAGCGCGCAGCATGGGCTGCTGGTCCGCGGCTGGTCGCTCGCGTGGCCGGGGACGTTGCCCGACGCCATCGCGGCGGCGCTGGATGCGCGTTGGCACGGCATCTGCGGCGATCAGGCGATCCTGGCGGTGATCGCCTGCAGCCTGCTGTGGCGCGCTGGTTTGCTGCTCGTGCTCCGACGGCGGTTGCTGGCCGAGGAAGCAACGCTCCCCGAGGCGGGGTGAGGCGCCTCGG
>JACDEC010000074.1 GCA_013816645.1 Planctomycetota bacterium | reverse complement strand
GACCGAGGATCAGCGGTGCGCGCGCGGGATCGAGGTCCGCTGGCAGCGGATCGAAGGCGTACAGCCGGCGCAGCAGCGCGGCGCCATGGAAGTAGTCGAAGTAAAGGTGGCTGGCTGGCGCGGCGATCGCGGCATGGCCGGCGTGAGCGGCGTCGGCGGCGGGGTCCTCGGGCGTGAACGCCTTCTGCATCCAGTCGAACAGGCCGCGGTAGTGCCATTGCATCAGGGCACTGCCCGGCGGGAACGTCCCGCGCCAGGAGAGGTCGTCCCACAGGATCGGCGCGCGCCCGAGCGCGACCACTTCGGCGGCAATGCGGCGCATGAATGAACGGTAGAGCAGGTGCTTGCTCGGGCTGCCCTGGGCGTTGGCGAACAGCGCGCGCAACTCGGGAGTGTCCTCGTCTTCGAGGTGCTCGTCACGCAGCCGGCGTTGGCAGTCCGGACAGCGCTCCCAGGCGGTGCCGTAATACTCATCGCCGCCGATGTGGATCCACGGCGACGGGAACACCGCGGTGACTTCGCGCAGCACGGTTCGGACGAAGTCCACGACGTCGTCGCGGCCGGCGCAGTACTCCTTGTGGTCCATCGGGCCGCCGACGCGCGCGGGATGATTCACGCAGAGCAGTTCTGGGTACGCGTCGAGCGCCGCGTCCGAGTGGCAGGGGAACTCGATCTCGGGGACCAGTACCACGTTGCGCTCGGCCGCGTAGGCGACCAGCGCGCGCAGTTCACGCTGCGCGTAGGTGCCGCGCGCGGGTTGGCCGGCGGGTGCCAGGTGGTTGGCCTGGGTCAGGCGCGGATAGGCGGCGATCTCCATGGTCCATGCCTGGCTGTCGGTGAGGTGGAGGTGCAGGCGGTTCATCTTGTAGAGCGCGAGCAGGTCGATCATGCGCTCGATGAAGCCCACTGGCATGAAGTGCCGGGCGAGATCGAGCATCATGCCGCGCCAGGCGAAGGCAGGTCGATCGCGGATCGTCAAGCAGGGCAGGCTCCAAGCCGCCCCGACCTTCCCGCCACCAAGGGCGGCAGCGGGCAGCAGCTGGCGCAGGGTCTGGCACGCCAGGACCAGGCCGGCGGTTGCGTTGGCGACCGCCTCGACGCCCTTGCTGGTGATCGTCAGTTCGTAGGCCTCATCGCCGCCCGCGATCACCCCGAGGCGCAGATCGATGCGCTTGGCTGGTGCGCTATCGGCGAGCGAACCGACCCGCAGTTGGTATCCGCACGCCGGTTCGAGGGCCGCGGCCAGGGCGCGTGCGGTGTGTTCGCCGTCGCGATTGGCGCGGATGACAGTTTGGGCGTCGACCACGAATCGTCCGTCATGGTGCGCGACCTCGGCCGGGCGCGGGATGAGGTCGAGGAGATCGACAGTGGCACGGTCGGTCGCAGTCATGGTGGTCGCTTTCACAGGATGCGGCACAGGGTCGGCGCGATCGCCTCGGCCATGCGCAGGAAGCCGAGGTCGTTGGGATGGACGCCGTCGACGGTGTCCTCGCCATCGACGCCGAGCAGCGCAGGGCCCTCGATGAGGTGCAGGCCTTCGACGCCGGCGACGCGCAGGCGCTCGACGGCGCGGCGGAAGGTGGCTTCAATCTCCGATCCACGGCGCGCGCTGGCCGGATCGAACCAGGCATTGGTGGTCACGAGATGGCCGGCGAGGACGATCGGCGTGCGCGGCCGCGCGGCGCGCAGGGCGGACACGAACGGCACGAAGCACGCGTCGATCATCGCCGCATCCATGTTCGGCAAGGCGTCGAGCAGGTACGCGCACGGATCGAGTTCGCAGAGCAGTGCCGCCAGGGCCGGTTCCATCCGCGCGTTGCCCGAGAATCCGAGGTTGAGCACCGGCAGATCGAGTCGCCGGGACAGGATCGCGGGATAGGCGAGGCCAGGGCGGCTCGCGCAGCCGCCCTGGACGATCGAAGTGCCGTAGCAGCAGATCGGTCGTGCCGGCTCAATCGCCGCGGGCGCGATGGAGGCGTCCGGAACGATGCCGATCTCGACCTGGTCGACGCTGTTGTAGAGCGGCAGGTACAGGCGCAGTGCGCGCGGCCGGCGCTCGAGCCCGCTGTAGAGTTGGGCCTGGCTGACCGGGAAGGTGGGCCAGCGTCCGATCGACATCCAGCGCCAACGATCGGTGACGCGCTCGTAGAGGTCGACGCCGCTGACCCCGGTGGCTGGCATGTTCGGGAGCGCGAGCTCCGAGCCGGTCAGCCGCCAGCGCACGCTCAGCTGCGGCGAGTCGGTGGTGAACGACAGGGACAACCCCGCGGCGTTGCGACTGAGCTGCCAGACCTCGTCGCGAACCAGCGCGCGGGCGCGATCGGGCAGGCGCGCGTAGGGGGCGGCATCGCTCCAGGCCCGGCCGTCGAGCCGGCACGCCGCACCGGCTGGGATCCACCGCACGCCGTCGACCACGTCGCGCGCGTCCATGTTGCGATCGAGCCGCTGCGCCTCAGCCATCGGCGGATGCTGGACCAGGAGGCCAGTCGACTCCAGGGCTATCTCCGGGTATGCCAATGGCACATGTGGGCTGACGTGACTGGAGGGCTGGTGAACACGTGGCCACTTCACGCTTCCCGGGTATCGCCCGCGATGGTCCTCTGCGACAGGGGCGGGCATCGCTAAGCTGCCAACGCGTTTCCAGGGCCAACCGCATCTCAACGGGACTGAACACCATGACCCACCAGCACTATCCGACGTTCGCGATGCACACCGGCTTGGCCTCGATCTGGCAAGGCGTGATGGCGCTGATCGTCCTCCTCGCTGCGTTGGCTGGCCGAATGCCGGGCGAAGAGACGGGCATGAGCCTGAACTCCGAGATCACGGTCGTGCCTGCCCCAGGTACGGTGACGATCGACGGCGATAGCGCGGACTGGGATCTCTCGGCAGGGGTGTGGAGCTACAACAGCCCGACCATCGTCGCCAAGTTTGGCGTGTGGACGCATCTGATGTGGGACGCCAAGGGCGTCTACTTCCTCGCCCGCTTCGCCGACCGCACGCCGCTGCGCAATCCGACCATGGGCAAGGATTTCGGCATGAGTTGGAAGGATGATTGCTACCAGGCGCGGGTGATCTTCGACGACGGCACCCCCGACGAGCATCAGATGCACGTCAACATGTTCTATTCGGCCCCCGAAAAGCGACCGTACATGATCGTCAAGCATGGCGGATTCATGGACAAGGCGCCGTTCGATGAAACCGGTCCCAACCGTCCCGACCAGGAGCAGAAGTGGGGTCCGACCATGGACAAGGCGGGGGGCACCATCGCCTTGAAGGCCTGGGCCAACGGCAAGGGCTACACCTGCGAGGCGTTCTGGCCGTGGTCGTACTGCCGCACCAGCGGCCAGCCGCTCAAGCCGGGTGAGCGCTTCACCTTCGGCATCGAAGCGCTGTGGTCGAACAGCCGCCTCGCCGACGGCATCCTCAACGACAAGGTCAACCGCATCTTCATGTTCCGCGCGCGCAAAGGATGGGGCCAGGCGGTGATCAGCGCCACGGGTTCGCTGGCCAAGACCGCCGAGCAGGAATCGATCCATGCCGCGCGGCTCAAGGCCTTCACCGACTACGGCACCTACGGGTCGATCCCCATCGCGTACACCGTGGCCAAAGCCCCGGGCCCGCGCGACGTCACCGTGGCCATCGACGACGCGTCGGGCAAGCGGGTGCGCAATCTGATCGGCCAGCACCCGCGCACGGTTGGAGCCAACCAGGAACTCTGGGATGGCCTCGACGATGACGGCAAGCCGGTGACGCCCGGGTCCTACGCGGTGACGATCGTCGACCACGACCCCGTCGAGGTGCGCCTGGTCAATAGCCTCTACAACGCGGGCACGCCGCCGTGGCCGACCGAATCCGGCCGCAAGCTCTGGGGCTCCAACCATGGGCACCCCACCACGGTCGCGACCCGCAAGGGCGACCTGGTCGTCGGCTTCACCGGTAATGAGGGCGCGACCGGGCTGCTGCGCGCCGATCCCGACGGGATCATCCAGTGGACGGACTCCGGCGAGGTCGCCGACGCCGCGCTCGATGAGCGCTTCGTCTACGAGCTCTCGCCGGACTCGTGGATCTCGTTGACGGTGGTGCGGCGCTTCGACCGCGAGACCGGCCGAAACGTCCCGTTCGAAGACGCGAGCAAGAGCGTCCACATCGTGATGCCAGTCAACGGCATCAGCCCGGCCAGCACGCTGGCGGTGTCTGGTGGCACCGTCTTCGTGCTGCTGATCGGCCCGCAGAACCGGCGACTGGTGCGCATGGACGCTGCCAGCGGCGCGATCATCTCGGAGACCGATGGCTCGGCCCTGGTGGCGATCAAGAACCGCGACGAGACCGTCTACGCCTTGCAGACCGACGGCGCGGTGGTGGTCCTGGGCGACGACGGCAAGCCGGGCAAGCCGCTGTTCACCGCCAGCGGCCTCGGCAACCCAGCCCGGATCGGCGTCAGCCATGACGCCAAGCGTTTCGCGATCAGCGATACCAAGACCAACCAGGTCTTCGTCTTCGCCGCCGCCGGCAAACGCCTCGCGGTCATCGGCAAGCCTTACGAAGCCGCGCTGCGTCCGGCCGGAGCGTTCGTCGATACCGACCTGATCCGTCCGCTCGGCCTGGATTTCGACGCGCAGGGTCGGTTGTGGATCGCCGAGGCCGAGAAGTCGAGCCGGCGCGTCACCCGCTGGATCAGCGGCGATGCGGCGAGCTACGCGCTCGATCGCCAGTTCTGGGGCGGCGCGGATTACGGCGCGATGTCGGGCTTCGCCATCACCTTCGATGCGACGCGCTTCATCGCCCATGGCGTCGAGTTCGCCCTGGATCCGCAGGCCGATCCCGTGACGCGGCCGACCCAGGAGAAGCCGCTGATCTTCCACCCCGCGCTCTCCCAGGATCAGCGCGGGTTCGTCTACCGCGTCAACAAGCACGAATACGCGGTCACCACTCCGGGCTTCAACGGCCCGCACGGCTTCATGATCGCCAAGCGCGACCCGGCCGGGGTGTTCGTGCCGTGCGTGCAGGTCCGATTCGGCGGCAAGGCCTGGGTGGACCGCAACGACAACGGCCAGGAGGATGCGGGCGAGGTCCACGAACGCTTCACCGACATGGCCGCGTACTGGTCGTCGGGATGGACGCGTCCGGATCTGACCATCATCACCACCAGCCAGCACATCTACCGTGCCACCGCTTTCTCGCCGGGCGGGGTGCCTCTCTACGATTTCGCCAAGCCCGAGAAGCCGGCAAACACGGTCGCGCTGACGCCGCACGAGCAGGGTTCGACCGGCACGGTGATCATGAACGCGGCCGGCGACATCTCCGACGGCATCAGCTACCACACCGTCGCCGGCAAGCAGGGACGCTATCCCAACCGTTACGGTCGGCACGACGCGCCGGCCGCGCAGCGCGGGGTGCTGATCGCGCCCTTCCGCACCAATGGCGTGATCGAGGACGTTCCCGGCGTCGGCTCGGTCACCGCGCTGGGAGGCGATCGCGGCGAGTGGTTCCTGCTCAGCATGGATGGCATCTACCTCTCGAGCATCCTCCAGGACTCGAAGGGCGACATCACCATGGACGAGACCTTCGTGGGCCAGGAGAGCTTCGGCGGCTTCTTCTGGCGCGACGAAAAGGGACGCGTGCTCGCCCAGCTCGGCGGCGCGTCGTACCGGATCGTCGAGATCGCCGGGCTGGAGACGACCCGCAAGCAGGCGCTGACGGTGTCGGCGACCGCCCAGCAGATCGAGCAGGGCCAGGCGATCGCCAAGGCGCGCGCCGCCGGAACCGCCAGCGAACCGAAGGAGCTGACCATCGCCGCGCTCGCCACCCTGCCCAGCGAGCCGGTTTCCGCTGATCAGGAGCGGACTACGCCGCTGATCGCCGGAGTCAGCGACACCGTGGTGACCATGCCCGGCGATCCGTCGCGGACCTATCGCGTCGCGCTCGCCCACGATGGCAAGGACCTCGCGGTGATGTGGCAGGTCGCCGACGCCAGCCCGTGGAAGAACGGCTCGAACCGCTTCACCCATGCCTTCATCGGCGGCGATTGCGTGGACCTCAAGCTGGACGTTCCCGGCCGGGGACCGCTGCGCGTGCTGGTCGCCCCGCTCGAGGGCAAGGACTCGGTGGTGTATGCACAGGCCAAGGCCGCGGCCAAGGATGGCCCGGTGACCTACATGGTCGGCAACAACCCGGCCAACGCGACGAACCTCGATGTGGTCAAGCGCATGGCGAGCGCGACCGCGACCTCCAAGGTCGGAGGGTCGGGTTACAGCGTGCTGCTGCGAGTGCCGCTCGCCGATCTCGGCATCGATCCCGCCAAGGCGCCGGCGCTCTCCGGCGTGATCGGGGTGATCTACTCCGATCCGCTTGGCACCAACCGCGTCGCGCGCATGTACTGGTGCGACAAGGCCACCGATCTGGTCTCGGACGTGCCCAGCGAGGCGCGCCTGGATCCGGCCCGCTGGGGCAAGTTGGTCTTCAGCCCGGCGAAGTGACGGCTGCGCCGGAAACCGGGCACGGCACCCCGGCGAGGTCAGCCCACAGGCGCACGACGATCGGGATCAGCTCGTCGTTGTAGTCGAAGCGCGGGCTGTGGCAGGGCTCGATGACGGCGCCGGGGCGTCCGGCACCCAGCAGGATGTAGCAGCCGGGGCGCGCCTGCAGGTAATACGAGAAATCCTCCGACGCCATCAGCGGCAGTCCGCTGGTGGTGACCGCGCTGGTTCCGAGCACGCGTTCGACGGCCGCCGCGGCGATCGCGGCGCAACGCGGATCGTTGACCGTCGCCGGGTACATCGGCCGGTAATCGAAGGTCGCGGTGCAACCCGCGGCGGCGACCGCTGCGCGGATCGTGGCCTCGAGCCGGGCAGCGAGTTCATCGCGCAACTCGGTCTGCATGGCGCGGATGGTGCCCATCAGCCTGACGGTGTCGGGGATCACGTTGTAGGTGGTCCCGCCGTTGATGCCGGTGAACGAGATCACGCCGGCCGCGATCGGCGCGATCTGGCGGCTGACCACCTGCTGCGCGAGCAGCACCGCGTTGGCGGCGGCGACCAGGGGATCGACGCACTGGTGCGGCGCGCTGGCGTGGCCGCCGCGGCCGGTGATCACCACGTCGAACATCGCGTTGGCCGCCATCAGCGGGCCGGCCTGGCATCCCGCGCTGCCGAACGGCAGGGGCGGCCAATTGTGATAGCCGTAGACTTCGTCGACCTCGTCGAGCGCGCCGGCGCGGACCATGTGGTCGGCGCCGCCACCCTGTTCTTCGGCGGGCTGGAAGAGCAGCGTCACCGGGCCAGGCAGGTCGGCTTCGCGCGACGTGAGGTACGCGGTCGCGGCGAGCAGGCTGGCGGTGTGGCCATCGTGGCCGCAGGCGTGCATGCACCCCTCGTGGGCGCTCGCGTAGGGCAGGCCGGTGCGCTCGGTGATCGGCAGGGCGTCGAGATCGGCGCGCAAGGCGATGCGTTTGCCGGGCTTGCCGCGCCCGAGCACCGCGACGGTTCCGGTCTGGGCGCAGGCCCGCCAGGGGATGCCGAGCCGGTTGAGTTCGCCGCGCACCACTCCGGCAGTGCGGTTCTCCTGGAACGACAGTTCGGGGTGGCGGTGGATGTCCCGGCGCAGGCCGATGGCGTGGGCGGTGATGGCGCTGAGGGATGTCATGGATCGAAACCTAGGCGACGCCTCGCCCAGGGGAACCACACGGGGCAGGCACTGCCGCTGGATTCGCCGAAATCGCCGCAAACGTTGCCAACGCGTTCCATTCCGAGGAATCCGCGCGCCCACATTGTCGAAAACTCCGCGCATGCCCTCGTGCTCCTGCATTCGGCAGGCGGATGGCAGAGCCATCGGCATGTCCCCGACGCATGGTGTTCAGGGGGATCGCAGAGGGCATTGCCGGTCCCGGTGCCGCTCGCCAGTATCCGCCGCCATGACGACGACCCGCAAGATCAAGAAGAGCACCCCCCGCCAGGTCAAGACCGTCGACCGGCTCACCGAGGAGCGCCTGAGCCGAGCGCTCGAATGCCTGCGCCGCGCCGCCGGCATCGGTCGCCGCGCGATCGCGTAGGAGGATTGCCACGGTCCGGACTTCCAGACTCATGAATCCGCTTTCCCGGTTGGCAGCCACCGGTCGCGCCTTCTCATGCGCGCGTGCTCGACGATCTCAAGAAGCTGCTCGGCGATGATCCCCAGGCCCTCGGCCAGCTGCAGAAGCTGACCCAGCAGGGCGAGTTCAATCCGTTCTCGCTGTTCGCCGGCGACACCCGTTTCCACTCGGTCTTCCTGGCGCCGTACTCCCCGTCCTTGGCGGAGGGGGTCAAGCGCTTCCTCGCCGACGGCACTGGCCCGCTGGTCGGCATCGCCGAGATGTTCCAGAAGCAGGGGGCGTCGCCAGCCGAGGCCCAGCAGTCGGCGCGCGCGATGTTCTCGTCCGCGCACGGCATGTGCGTGGTGGTGGTCGCCAACGACCAGGGTCTCGACACCATTCCCCAGCTGTTTTTCGGGCATCTCGAGGACTCGTTCATCGAGCATGCCGTCAAGACCTGCGGTGACGCCTTCCCCGCCAAGGACCGTCTGGGCGCTGCGCTGCGCGCCTTGCGCGGCAAGCGCGATGCGGGCTGGCCGATGCTGTTCGCGGGCGGATCCGGCGACGACTCCGTGGCCTTCTGGACCGGTCTGGCCGCAGATCTGGTCGGCGGACTGGATCAAGCGCTGGTCGCGACGCCCAACGAGCGGCTGCGCGACCTCGCGCATTGGACGTCGTCGGCGGTGGGCGCGCTCGAACGCGCGGGCAAGAAGATCCCAACCGCGCGCCTGGCTCCGGCGATCCGCTGCGGCCTGATCGGCGGCGAGGTCGCCGATGTCCTGCCGCGCCTCGAGGCCCTGATCGGCCAGGCCGAGGAGGAGGACGTCGTCCATCTACTGACCCATCTCGCCGATGCGGCGATCGCGCGCGGCATGCCGCAGGCTGCCGGCGACTGGTTCGCCACCCGGCTCGACCGGCTCACCGCTGCGTATCCCGCGAGCTACGACCTGCTGCTGCCGCTGTTCCGGCTGCGCGCCGCCGCGGGGGTCGATGCCGCGGAACTGCTCGCCACGGCACAGCGCCTGGTCAAAGCGAACCGCAAGGCGGCGCGCCACGACCTCACCCGCGAACCGATCTGGCGGGTGACCGCGCCCGAGCCCGGCGAGGTGCTGGAGACCGCCGCCGCGGGCGATGCGATCGGCCGCAGTCCGGCGTTCATCGTCAAGCGTCTCGAGCAGGGCACCATCCCGTCGGTCCGTCAGGACGACCAGGTCCGCCTGCCCGCACGCGCGTTGCGCGCCTGGAAGGCGGTCATGGACGCCCATCAACTGTTGGACTGATCGTCGACCCGCTCGACGGTGGCCCTGGAACAGAGCCGCCATCCCGACGCTTGCGGTCGGGATGGCGGTCATGCCATTCAAGCGCTCGCGGGGATCAGGCGTTGCCGCTGGGTACGGACACCGGGACGATCTTGAGACCGCTGAGGTGCGGATCGCCTTTGGTGCGGCGCAGCGCATCGATGTCCAACGCGCCGTCGACGACGTCGACGCGGTACGGGCCATAGGTCGCCCGGCTCCATAGCGGCAGGTCGCCGATGCCGGTCACGACGGTGGGCCCGCGGTCAGCCCGACGCGCTCGGCGATGGTCTCGGGATCGAGATCGTCGCCATAGCGCATGCGCACCAGGTCGCTGGCCCGTCCCTGGACTTCGCGCAGGCATTCGCGCAGGGCGTGGCGCCGGGGATCGAGGTCCCCGTCGATCTCGGCGAAGGTCTGGGACATCAGATCGATCACGTCGTTGGGCAGCGACACCGGGGCGCGCGCGGTCTGGCGGCGCATGCGTTGGATCTCGATCTTGGCGAAACCCATCGCCCAGGCGACGAACGGGCGCGACGGGTCGTAGGTGGCGAACGTCCGCATCAGCGAGACCGCCACGTTCTGCAGCATTTCGTCGACGGTGTGCGAATCGCGGATGACCGATGCCAGGTAGGCGGCGATCGCCGGTTGGGCCTGGATCCACGCACGGGTGAAGCGTTCGTTGTCGGTCATGGCTCAGGTCTCCACGCATCCCTGGCGACTTGTTACGTGCATCTGTTGTGCGCGAGACGGCGGGATCAGCCTGTGTGAGACGCCACAAGCG
>JACDEC010000501.1 GCA_013816645.1 Planctomycetota bacterium | reverse complement strand
GCTTGGCGGTGGCGATCAGCGCATCGACCTGGTCGGGCGTCTCGAACGCGAGCAGCCATTCCGTCGCGTTGCGGTTGCGTTGCAGCAGATAGGACTGCGAGGCCGAGAGCCGGCGCAGCCAGTCCGCCAGTTCGACCGCGGCCACGGCCCCGGCTGGCTCGACTGCCGGCAGCGGTCGAGCGAGCAGCGCTTCGGACCATCGCGCGGTTCCCGCGGGATCGCGGGCGAGCAAGGTCAGCATCACCAGCGGCGAACGCCGGCGGTCGAGCACGTCGCGCAGCGCCTGGGCGCCGTCGACGCTGGCGACGTCCGCGGCGTAGACGCGGTGCATGGCGCGCACGCAGACATTCTCGCCGAGCACCACGAGCAGGAAGGCGACGGCCAGGATCACCGACGAGACCGTCACCAGGCTGCGCGACATGCGCACGCGGATCGAGGTCCACGCGACCTGGACGGCGACGCGCAGCGGGAGCCGCGGGATGTCGCCCAGCAGGTTGCGGCGCTGGGTGCGCGAGGTGTTGGCCGGAGCCGCCTGGTTCATGCCCGGCCCGGGCCCGCGGAAGGCGGGGTTGCGTCGAGCACGACGAGGTTGCGGCGGCGCAGCGCGACCAGGAAGTCGGCGAGCGCGACCTCGGCCTCGCGGCGGCTCAGGCGCAGGTGCGCGGCGAGTTCGCGGGACAGCTGTTCGAGCGGGCGCCCGTCGATGCGGTCGACGACCCAGGCGCCGATATCGTCGAGCTCGACCTCGGTTCGTCCGGGAGCGCGCAGCAGCCAGGCGACCATGCGCAGCGGTGCCGGGCGCTCGAGCATTGGACCGCGCAGGCGGAGCGCGCCGGTCTCGGTGCGCAGGACCTCGACGCGCTCAGCCAAACGGGGAACGGCCGACGCCTGGGCGGCGAGGGCGGTGGTCATGCGCAGGTCCTTCCCGATGGGAGTGGGTTACCTTGGGACGAAGGTCGCGGGCGCAAGCACCCCATGGGGTCGCCGCGCCCCTGCCACTCCTGCACCGTCAAGCGGTCGTCGGCCTCATCGATCCAAGCGACGATGTGGCGGTCCTCGTGGAGACGGCGCAGCCGCCGCCACCAGGTCGCCCCCGGCCCGCGGGCGCATGCCATCAGTGTGCCGCCCGTCGCGGTGTCATCGCGTTCGATGGTCAACGTCTCGTCGCGCCCGAGCTGAGCGCGCAGCCAGCCCGCGACGCCGTGTCCGTTGGTGATGCGCGCGGCGCAGGCCAACCGGCGCATGACCAGCGCCTGATCGACGCGTCCGCGCCCGCCGCGGCGGTGGAACCACACGGCGCGCACCAGGCCGGCGACGTGGACGATGCCTTCGAGCCGCCACCAGGCCGGCAATGCGACGTCCAGACCGTGAAACGCCCAGCGCGCGGGATCGGCGTCGCCGACCGCGGAGCAGGCGCTCGCGATGCTCTCCAGTTCCGCCGCCGGACCGGGTCGCAGCTGCCGCCAGACCACCGCCGTCCCGCCAGAGAGCGCGCGGATGCCGATATGCACCTCGCCCTGCGGCGATGGATGGCAGGCGATCAGGCCATCGCCGGCGAGCTGCTGCTCCCCCGTCGATTGGGAGCACCCTTGTTCGCGGGCCAGCCGCCGGCCCGCGGCGCGCAGGGTGCGACGCAGATCGGGGGCGGTGCCACGCCGTTGCCAGGTGATGCTCATGCGCGGTTGACGCTCGCTGGCGAGCAGCAGCTGGCCAGCACGCCAGTGTCCGTAGGTCCCGACCAGATCCCAGGAAGCTGGGACCCGAAGGCTCACGCCATGCAGCGCGAGCGGGACGGTGGGTGGGGGCTGAGCCATGGGAAAGCGTTAAACGTTTACTTGCAATGCTTTGTGACGCCAGACCTGGGCTGGACCCGGGTCATGGCTCGGGAGGAAGGAATCGTGGACCCAGGAGCGGCAGCACAACCCCACGCCTCTGCATCACCTACCGCTGGGGGGCATGGGACTGGTGTTGCGCCGTTATGCTTGACTGACACCCGAGCGACGGACTAGAATCGGAGCTGATCCCCCTGGATCTCCAATGACCTGCCGCCCGCTCAGGGGAGCTGGCGACCGAACCTCCCTTCGGAGGACCACCATGGTAGCTATCCACATTACCGGCGTGCACTGCCAGATCTCGGACAAGGTGAAAGCGTACATCGAGGAGAAGCTCGGCTCCCTCAAACGCTACCACCCCCGTTTGGACAGCCTGCACGTGACGATCCACGAGGCGGAGCGACGCGGCTATCGCGTCGATGTCGATATGCATCTGCCCACCGGTAAGGACGTGGTTGCCCATGATCAGGAGGACACGCTGTTCTCCGCCATCGACGTGGTCGCCGGCAAGTGCGCGGCGCAGTTGCGCCGCATCCATGAGAAGGAGTCGGAGCCGGTTCGCATGCGGGCTTAGTCTTGGGGGAGCGGCATCAGGCCGCCCCTCCGGGCGGCGGATGCCCCTAAGGGCATCCGGCTCGCGAGGCTCGCCCCCCAAGGAACGCGCCTCCGGCGCTGCCCCTTGGAGAGACTTGTTCTGGGAACCCCGCGGCTTTGGCCGCGGGGTTCTGCTGTTCTTGAACATCTCGTGGACTTTGCGGATGGGTATCTTTCGTTACCATGGTGACCATGCCGCAATTCGCCGCGTTGTTGCTCGACCTCGATGGGACGCTGGTCGATTCGGAGCCGCGCCATTTCCAGGCGCACCGCGAGTTCCTCACGACCAAGGGCATCACCGTCACCGAGGACGATTTGGCTGGGAACGTCGGCAAGGGTGACGGCGTGTTCTACCAGCTGCTCGCCGAGAAACGCGGGGTGACCGCCGATATCGCCGCCTGGGTCGCGGCCAAGTCGGAGGTGCTGCTGGGCATGTACCGGCGCGACGGCCTGCCCGCGCGGCCGGGGGCCATGCGGCTGCTCGACCACGCCCGCGATGAAGGCGTGTGCGCCTGTGTGGTCACCAATTCCGAGCGTCGCGTCGCGGTGGCGGCGTTGACCGCGGCGGGTCTCGCCGAGCGGCTGCCGCTGCGCGTCTGCTACGAGGACACCCACCTGCACAAGCCGGATCCGGCGCCGTACCTGCTCGCGGCGCGACGGCTGGGTGTGCCGGCGTCGCGCTGCCTGGCCATCGAGGAC
>JACDEC010000073.1:3682-10159 GCA_013816645.1 Planctomycetota bacterium | reverse complement strand
CTACTCGCCCCTCCGCGTTCCCGCGGAGCGGAGGCCAGTCATCACCGCCATCGATCGCTTCAGCGGACGCGCGCACGCCGCCCGGCGGCTATCCCCCACATCCGGAGTCCCGGGCGAGCGCACGAATGTCGCCGGTGGCGAACGCGCCGCATCGGTGGTCGCGGGATCCATCCTCGCCGTGCTCGGCCTGGTGCGTCGCGATCTGCCCGGGCTGATCGCCGCCGGTATCGGCGGGGCGATGATCCACCGTGGCGCCAAGCGCCAGCTGTGGAGCTGCTGTGACAACACCAACACCAAGCCGATCGGCGAAAAGCTGTTCGGCCACGCGACCGCGGGGCTGTTCGGCTATTCGCAGCTCACCGGCGGCTACGCCGGCGCCCAGGCCGAGTTCCTGCGCATCCCGCTCGCCGACGTCAACTGCCAGGTCATGCCCGAGGATCTGCACGATCACCAGATCGTCTTCCTGTCCGACATCTTTCCGACGGGATGGATGGCGGCGCAGCAGTGCGACATCCAACCCGACGACACCGTCGCGCTGTGGGGATGCGGACCGGTCGGACCATTCACCATCCGCAGCGCCATGCTGCTGGGCGCCGGCAAGGTCATCGCCATCGACGAAGGGGCGCGCGTGCCTGAGCGCCTGCGCATGGCGCGCGACGCCGGCGCGATCACCATCGACCTGCAGGACGAGTATGTCCACGAGCGCCTGCTCGACCTCACCGGCGGCATCGGTCCCGACGTGTGCATCGACGCGGTCGGCATGGAAGCGCACGGCACCAACCCGATCGGCGCGGCGTACGATCGCGTGAAGACCGGGCTGATGCTCGAAAGCGACCGCATCCATGTCCTGCGTCAGGCCATCCGCGCCTGCCGCAAAGGGGAAACGCTGTCGATCCCCGGCGTGTACGGCGGCTTCGACGACAAGTTCCTTTCGGCGCGCTGATGAACAAAGGCCTGACCATCAAGACCGGACAAACGCACGTGCACCGCTACGTGCCCGAACTGCTCCAGCGCACCCGCTCGGGCGAGATCGACCCCAGCTTCGTGGTCACCCATCGCCTGCCCTTGAGCCGGGCTGCTGAGGGCTACGACATGTTCAAGAACAAGCGCGATGGATGCATCACAGTGGTGCTCGATCCAGTCGCCTGACCCGGCTGATCCTGCTGCCTGACCGGTGATTCGTGCTGATTGGAGAGCTTTTTCCAGCCCAGCAGTTCTTTTGATGCAAGTGATTCGTACTGACTGTCGTTCGATAATGCAAATAGCCCGTTGCCAACAAACGTTGCGCTGCATACCGTGAAAGCCCCGATTAGGCGAGGTACGACGGTTATGCGAACCATCTGGAAAGGCATCCACGAGCACGGGCGGGCGGTCGATCAGGCGTTGGAACAGTGCATGCACGCGCTCGGCACCCCAGACTTCCCCATGCGCCTCGCTGACTACCACGAGGCCGCCCGACGCCTCTGTGCGTTGCGGGTGGACCTGGTGATCGAACAGGAACGCCAGCGCCGTCGCCAGGCGCAGATGGCGACCACCCACGTCCTGCGCCGGGTCGCGGACGGGGAGTAACGGGCGTTGCGTCCGAGGATCCGCCGCTTGTGCCCGCATTGCTGAGGCGATAGCAGCAGGTCCCCATGCCACTCGCCGACGCTCCCCTGGTCCCCATCGCTGCCATCGTGCTGGCCAGCGGCAGCGGCAGCGTCGCGTTGCTCGCCGAGTTCCTGGCCTGCCTCACCCCCGGCACCGGGATGGCCTACATCGTCGCCACCACGTTCGATGACCAGGAACGCGCGCGCCTGCTCGCTGCCGCGGCGGGCTACGCGGTGCCGGTGCAGGTCGCCAGCGACGGGCAGGCGATCGACGCGGACTGCGTCTATCTGCCGGCCGATAGCCAGCCGTTGGGGCTGACCAAGGACGGCAACGCGCTGCTGCGCGTCGCGACCAGCGATGGCCATCCCACCGACACCACCCTGGCCGCGATCGTGGCGGCGTGCGGCGAATGCGCTGCGGCGGTGATCCTGTCCGCCGACGCCCGTGACGGCATCCGTGGCGCGCGCGCCATCAAGGAGGCGGGTGGGCTGGTGCTGTTGCGCGAGCAGTCGCGTCCGTCGGATGGCGTGGTCCACAGCCTGTTCGCCGCCGGGCTCGCCGACCAGTCGCTGCCCATGCAGGACATGTCCGCGAGCCTCGCGGCCTTCGTCCAGCAGAACGCCGTGACGGCAACTCCTCCCGGCCCGAGCCTCGAGCGCATCATCGAATTGATCAAGACCGAGCACGGGGTCGACTTCGCCGAGTACAAGAAGAGCACCCTGGTGCGCCGCGTTCAGCGGCGGGTGAGCATCGTCCAGGCGGCCTCGCTCGAGGATTACGTCGACCTGCTGCACCGCTCGGCCGACGAGCGATCGACCTTGTTCCGCGAACTGCTCATCAACGTCACGCGGTTCTTCCGTGATCCCGAAGTCTGGAAGACCCTGCGTGAACGGATCATGCCGGAACTGCTCGGCCGGCGGCAGGACCAGTTGCGCGCGTGGGTCGCGGGCTGCTCGACCGGCGAAGAGGCCTATTCGCTCGCCATCCTGTTCCGCGAGGCCATGGATGCGCTCAAGGTGCGCGTCCCGGTGAAGATCTTCGCCACCGATCTCGATCGCGAGGCCGTGGAGTTCGCCAGCCGCGCCGTGTACCCGGCGAGCACCGTCGCCGACGTACCGGCCGAACTGCTCGAGCGCCACTTCGTGCGCAAGGGCGACTGCTTCCAGGTCGCCAAGGCCACGCGCGAACTGGTGGTCTTCGCGCCGCACAACCTCGCCAAGGACCCGCCCTTCTACCACATCGACCTGGTGACCTGCCGCAACCTGCTGATCTACCTGCAGCCCGCGCTGCAGCGCCGGGTGCTGTCGATCTGCCACTTCGCGCTCGACCACGATGGCTACCTCCTGCTCGGCGGCAGCGAGACCGTGTCGGAACTCTCGCCGTTCTACGCGGTGGTCGACAGCAAGGCGAAGCTCTACCAGAAGAAGCCGGGTCGTCCGGTGCCCCTGCCATTGGACCAGACCAGCGAACGCTACGTCTTGCGCCAGTCGCCGCCCCGCGCCGCGAGCAAGACCGGCGACGCTGGCGCCATCGACCTGGCGGACCACATCGTGCAGGCTGCGCTGGCCGAATGCGTTCCGGCCGCGCTGGTGGTCAACGAAGACCAGGAAGTTGTGCATTCCTTCGGGCCGGTCGACCGCTTCCTCAAGCTGCCGACCGGCAAGCCGAGCTTCGCGATCACCAAGATGGCGCCGCGCGAACTGGCGCTGGCGCTGGGTACCGGCATCCGCCGGGTGTTCACCGACCGGACGACGATCGTCTACGACGATCTCCCCGGCAAGGCCGAGGCCGACAGCCGGTCGGTGCGCCTGACCATCAAGCCGTTGCCGCTGCGCGACGGCGTTCCCGCCTTGGCGCTGATCGTCTTCGAGAACGGGGTCGCACGCCGTGCCGAACCGTTCCACCTCGATGCCCAGGCCAACCACCGCATCCGCGACCTCGAGCACGAGCTCGAGCAGACCAGCGCGAATCTGCAGGCGGCGATCGAGGAGCTCGAGACGTCCAACGAGGAGTTGCAAGCCACCAACGAGGAGGTGCTGGCCGCGAACGAGGAGCTGCAGGCCACCAACGAGGAGCTGCAATCCGTCAACCAGGAGCTCTACACCGTCAACGCCGAGAACCAGTCGCGGATCGCCGAGCTCACCGAGCTGAACAACGACATCCTGAATTTTCTCTCCGGCACCAACATCGGCACCATCTTCCTCGACCAGCGGCTGTGCATCCGCAAGTTCACCCCGGCGATCACCAAGCAGATCAACCTGACCGACGCCGACATCGGCCGTCCACTCGGGCACTTCACCCACAACATCCTCTACGCCAACCTGGTCGTCGACGCCGAGGAGGTGCTCAAGACGCTGATTCCCAAGCACCGCGAGGTGCGCAGCAAGACCGGGCAGTGGTTCCAGCTGCGCCTGATGCCCTACCGCACCGAGGACAACGTCATCAAGGGCGTGGTCCTGACCTTCATCGACATCAGCGAGGTGAAGTCGGCCAACGACAACCTGCGCAAGCTGATGGCCGCGGTCGAGCAGTCGAACCACACGATCATGATCACCGACGCGTCCGGCGTCATCGAGTACGTCAATCGCAGTTTCTGCGAGATCAGCGGCTACGCCTCGGCGGACGTGGTCGGACTCAAGCCGAACGTGATCAAGTCAGAGGCCATGGACGACCAGGTGTTCGCCGCCTTGTGGCGGACGATCAGCAGCGGCGCGCGCTGGGAGGGACGCCTGACCAATCGCGCCAAAGATGGCAGGACGTTCTGCGAAGACGCGGTGATCGTGCCGATGCTCGATGGGGAAGGACGCATCACCAACTACCTGAAGACCGCGGTGCTGGTGCTACCCGCGCGGGGATAGTTCCTGCCCGCTTTGTGGCCATAGGTCGTGTGCCCTGCTTCGCGGTCGTGCACTTCGTGCACATTGCGACCACCGGTCAGTTGGGTAGCCTGCCCGATCTAGAGACGCAGTGGCAGCTTCCAGCCTTCTCTCGCCTTCAGCGCTGCGGCGCAACCTGCTGATCGTCGAGGATAATCCCGCCGACGCGACCCTGCTGGTCGAAAGCCTCGCCGAGAGCGACGGACCGCAGATCGATCATTGCCGTGCCGTCGATGGCATCGCCGCGATCGCGCTGCTCGCCGGACCATCCCCGTTCGCGGATGGCGCCCCACCCCACCTGATCCTGGTCGATCTGGTCATGCCGCGCATGGACGGCCGCACCTTGCTCCAAGCCTTGCGCGAAACGGTCGGATGGGTCGATATCCCGATCTTCGTGCTCAGTTCGTCGGCGCAGTCGGATGATATCGCCGAATGCTACGCCCTGGGGGCCGATGACTACGTCGCCAAGCCCGGCAGCTGGGACGGCTATCGGGCGTTGGCGGCGACCATCAAACGGTTCCTGTCCGCGGACGAGCGCGGCGCGGCCGGCGACCCCACTGATACGGTTGCCGCCCGCCTGCGCGCCTTCGCCAAGCAGACGACGTCCGCGGTCGCGACCTCGCGCCTGGTGATCGAAAGCAGCCGCGACTGCCTGCGCTACCGGCCGCGCAAACCCTGATCACTCGGTGGTCGGCGTCGCCGTCAGCGGGCGGATCGCGCGGATGCGGATGACGATCTCGACGATGCCCTCGGTCGACAGGTCGTGGGCGATGTGCAAGCCCGCGAGCGGCCGGTAGTCGGCCAGCCAGACCGCCGATCCCGGACCATCCGCGCGGCGCAGCAGCAGGGGGTCGCCACCGTACCAGCGCGCCCCGGAAGTGGTCTCCACGCGCAGGCGACCGTTCTGCCAGCGTCGGCACTGCTCGTCGGCCGGACCGTAGGCGGCGGTGAGCAGGTCGATAACCGGCTGCAGGCGCGGTCGCAGGTCGCTGACCGCGGCATGGATGGTGGCTCCGCCAGCGCCGATCTCGAGATCCGCGAGGGTCAGGCCGCCGTCACCGACGATCGCGACGCGGACCGCGGTCGGCTCCGCGCGACGCAGCCAGCAGTCCGCGCTGAGCCGACCGCCAGGCCACGACACGGTGATCCGGCCCTCGCCCCGCCAGGCGACGAAGGGCTGTTCGATCGCCTGCGTCCGCGCAGCACGCGGTGTGGCGGGCACGGAACGACCGCAACCGGCGAGCGCAGCCAGCAGCAGGACCGGCAGCAGCGACGAGCAGATCCGCGGCACGCTCGCCATGGTGTCCGGCGCGGTCGCGTGACAACCCTCGCGCCTGCCCATCGCCCGATCGCCCTGGGATTCAGCGGTTGCGCGCGGTTTCCTTGGCGGCCTTGACCTCGGCCTTGATGCGCGCGTCCTGGGCCTCCTCGGCTTCCTCGACCTGGTCGGCGCGCTCCTCGGCCTGCTCGCGAGCGGCCGTGGCCTGATGCTTGGCCTGCTCGCGTTCCTGCTCGGCCTGGGCCTCGATGCCGCGTTGCTGGTCGTCGAGCGGCGCGAGCTCCTGGCGCGCCTGCTCGTCAGCCTGGCGCTTGGCCTGCTCGCGTTCCGCGTCGATGCGTTTGCGCTGTTCCTCGAGCGGCCCCAGCTGCTGCTTGGCGCGCTCATCGGCCTGCTGCTTGGCCTGATCGCGCTCGATGGCGATGCGCTTGCGCTGCTCGTCGAGCGGCGCGAGCTTGGCGCGCGCCTCGTCCTCGGCCTGGGTCTCGCGCTGCTGGCGACGCGCGGCGATCTCCTTGCGCTGCTCGGCGAGCGGTGCGAGGCGTTGCTCCTTGCGCACGGCAGCCTCCGCGGCCCGCGCCTCAGCTGCCTGGGCGACGCGTTCGCCCTCGGCCTTGAGTTCGGCCTGCTTGGCGTCGCTGGCGATGTCGCCGAGTTCGAGGCGGCGTTTCGCGTCCTGCTCGACGCTCTCCACCGAGGGGGTGCGCGCGGTGCCATCGACAGCGGTGACAC
>JACDEC010000073.1:0-3672 GCA_013816645.1 Planctomycetota bacterium | reverse complement strand
GTGCAGGATGCGTTCGCCGCCACGCTCCGCCAGTGCGGGTGCCGAGGGTGACGCCGACCGAATCGACGGCAGTGACAGGAGCGGTGGTGGATTGGTCGGCTGCACCGAGGCCCGCGGCGAGGGCGAGCAGAGCGGCGACGAGGTGGCTGGTCATGGCGCCGATCCTACCGCGCAGCGCGACCGGATCGGCCCCTGCTTGGCGCGGATTGAACGTCAGGCGACGATCAGCGGCACCTCGAGCTCGTCGGGAGTCAACCCGCCGTGCACCCCGGCGTGGGGATGGCTGGGATGCCCGGGGCGGTTGTAATGCAGGGTGTTGGCGCCCGGCCCGATGGCGACGAAATCGCCGAAGCCGGCCAAGGCCCGCTCGGAGAGCGGCCCGGGCCCGAGCAGGCTGAGTTCCTCGAGTTCGGCGGTGGTGAGCAGCGCCCAGAGGTCACCGTGGCGCTCGAGGAAGGCGGCGTGGAAGGCGCCATGCTGGCCGGGCTGGACGTGGAACACCGGCACGCGCGGCTCACCGCTCGGCGGGCAGCGCAGCAGATCCATCAACGGGTCGTCCTGGGTGACGAAGCGCGCCTGCGCGCGATCGACATGGCCGTGGTCAGAGCTGACCACCAGGCGCGCGGATCCGGCGAGGCCGGCGTGCAACCGGCCGAGCTCGCGATCGATCTCGTCGTACAGCGTCGCGACCGAGCGATCGTGGACGCCGCGTTCATGGCACAGCGCGTCGAGCTGATTGAGGTAGAGATGGGTGTAGGTCGGCTGCCGAGCCGAGCGGACCTCGGCGAGCACCCGGTCGACGCCGTCGGCGATGCCGTGGTAGGCGACGCCGTCGCAATCCCCGGACCAGTAGCGCGAGTAGGTGCTGCCGACGATGTAGTCGCGGGTGATCACCAGCGGATGATGCCGGAAACGGGGCAGGATGCTCGGGATCGGGAAAGCCTGGCCGATCGTGGCGCCGAACTCGCCCATCGGCCGTTTCGAGAAGCGTTCGACGAACGGCAGCACCTCGGCGGTCGCGCCGAATTCGGGGAAGTGGGTCCACCATCCGGTGATGCCGTGGCGGCTCGGGTAGCTCGCGGTCGCCAGCGAGGTCAGCACCACCGCGGTGGTCGAGGGGAACAGCGCGTGGATCGGGCCCTGCGCGACGCTGGCGAGAAATCCGCCGCGTCCGTGATCGAGATCGTGCATGAGCCGCCAGCCGAGCCCATCGACCAGCACGAAGACGTAATGGTCGTGGGCGCCCAATCGCTCGATCAGTCGGGTCCCACCGGACGAGACGGGCAGCCCGTCGACGCCGCCATGATGCGCGAGGGCGCGGGTCAGCTCGACCAGATCGACGGTGCCCTGTCCCGGTCGAGCCAACGAGCCGTCGGCGCACCAGGCCAGAACCCGGCCGACGTCCTCGCTGGCTGCCTGGATCACCGCGCCGCGTCCGCGCTCTAGCACTCGGCCTCCACCGGCAGCGAGGCCACGACCCGGGCGATGGCGGTGAGTTCGTCGGCGACCACCCGGTCCTTGGGCCGCCCGGTCGAGCGCTTGGCCGAGATCAGCTTGGGCAGCGAGAGCACCCGGATGGGATGGCCGAGGACGTCGATGGTGATCGCATCCTCGATGGCGCTGGCGTAGCAGCCCACGCCGGTGAATTCGCCGATCAGATCGAACTTGCCGAGCGGCGTGCAGAACACGAAATCGGTCTCGGTGGCGAAGGTCGCGGCGTGCAGCGCGGGCGGCACGTAGCGCGGCAGGCGACGGAATTCGGCGTTGATGTCGGCGAGCAGGGCGGCGAGCCCGGCGAGGTTGGCGGCGTCGCGGGCGTGGCAGATGTCGAAGTCGCCGGTGACGCACGACGAACCGTAGATCCGCCCGGCCAATCCGCCGATCAGCACGTAGCGGATGCCGCGCGCCGCGAGCAGGTCGATGAAGCGGAACAGGCGCATCTCCTGGGTCGCGCTGTCCACCGCTTCGAGCCGCTGGGCCGCGGGCAGGCGCAGCGCCGCCACCATCTGTCCGAGGTCGACGCCGGCCCGCTCGCAGCGCTCGCGCAGCGCGCTGTCGCCAAGCAGATGTTCGGCCTGGGCGTCCGGCAGCGGGCGGGCCACCCGGCGCGAGAACTGGTCTTCATAGGCTGCGACCGAGCACACGCCGGCGTTATTCATGACGCTTCCTCCGGGGGCCGAGACGGCCCGTCGAACGGGTCGGATGGCGGGTGGCACAACGAGCCGATGGTAGCGTGTCGCGATGGAGGATGCAGGGGTGGGTAGAGGCAGATTGTACAGAAGGCAGGGTGCGAAGTACGAGGGGAAGTGCGAAGTACGACGTGCGACGTGCGAAGAAACGCGGCAACCAACCCCCATCCACCTCGATCACTTCCATGCGCACGAAGCACTCCACGCTCCCTTCCGTACTTCGCACTTCGCCCATCGCACGCTGGCTCCCAACCCCCTTCCCGATCGCTCCCCGAATCCGACCATCCCCGCCATGCCCACGACTCCCGCCACGTTCACCGACCTCGGTCTCGCCCCCGCCATCCTCGCCGGAGTGACCGAAGCCGGCTTCACGGTGCCCAGCCCGATCCAGGCGCTCGCCATTCCCATCGCCCTGCAGGGCCGCGACCTCATCGCCCAGGCGCGCACCGGCACCGGCAAGACCGCCGCGTTCGGCCTGCCGGCGATGAGCCGCCTGCTCGAGAACGGCGTGCCCAAGCGCGGCGTCGGCCTGCTGGTCATCACCCCGACCCGCGAACTCTGCGCCCAGGTCAGCGAGGAGATCTACCGGCTCGGCCGCCACGCCGGGATCAAGACCTGCGCGGTCTACGGCGGCACCTCGGGCGGACGCCAGCTCGAGATGATCGCGCGCGGCGCCAACGTGGTGGTCGCGACCCCCGGCCGCCTGCTCGACCACCTGTCGTCCGGCTACCTCAAGAACTTCGCGCCCAGCACCGTGGTGCTCGACGAGGCCGACGAGATGCTCGACATGGGCTTCCTCGAGGACATCGAGGCGATCTTCAAGCACCTGCCCGCCGAGCGCCAGACCATGCTGTTCTCGGCGACCATGCCGCCAGCGATCCGCGGCCTGGCCACGCGCATCCTCAAGAACCCCGAGACCATCGACCTGACCACCGGCACGGTCTTCGAGACCGACGTCGAGCAGCGCTTCTACGTTATCGAGGAGGGCGAGCGCGGCGACGCGATCATGCGCCTGATCGACGCCGACGAACCCGAGAAGGCGATCGTGTTCTGCCGCACGCGCATCGAGACCGAGCACCTCTGCGACGTGCTCATCGCCCACGGTTGCTCGGCCAAGGCGCTGCATGGCGACATCGACCAGTCGATGCGCCAGAACACCCTGCGCTCGTTCCGCGAGGGGCGCATGTCGATCCTGGTCGCCACCGACGTCGCCGCGCGCGGGCTCGACGTCAGCGACGTCACCCACGTCTACAACTTCCACCTGCCCTTCGACCAGGAGGCCTACGTCCACCGCATCGGCCGCACCGGCCGCGCCGGGCGCAAGGGCATCGCCATCACCCTGGTGACGCCCTTCGAGTACCGCAAGCTGCGCCGCATCCAGAGCGCGATCAAGGCGTCGTTCGTTGCCGGCGAGATCCCGACGATCGGCGACGTGCGCAAGAAGCACGAGGCCAAGCTGGTCGCGGTGGTGTGCAAGCAGCCC
>JACDEC010000500.1 GCA_013816645.1 Planctomycetota bacterium | reverse complement strand
GCGGCGCTGGTCCTCGCCTGCTCGGCGCCAGACGCGCGGCTGCCGGCGAACCCTGGCGACCTGCCTCCCGGGACACTGGTGGTGGCGACCAAGTCGGATCTCGGCCAGTCCGACGCACGGGCGACGGTCGCGGTCTCGGTGGTCGACGGCAACGGGCTCGACGCGCTCGCTGGGCTGGTCGCCGCCCAGCTGTCCTGCGCCGTGGCCAGCGAACCGCGCCAGGCGCGCCTGCTCGGCGAGGCCGACGCGGTGTTGACTGCGCTGATCCGCGAACTGCCGAGCGATGAACTGCTCGCCGAGGACCTGCGCCGGGCCTCGACCATCCTGGGTGATCTGCTGGGGGAGACGACCGCGGATGAGGTGCTCGATGGGATCTTCGCTCGGTTCTGCATTGGCAAGTGAGCCCGGATTGGACAGATGGCGAGTCGGATTATTTACGTATTATATAGTTGTACGTTTATAAACGGGAATCCGGGCATCGGGTCAAAAATGGCACTCGACTTGGTCGAAAAAATGGCATGATCGTCCCTCCCCAGGCAGATCAGGCCCCCGAATGGCCTGTTCGCCCTTCTTCAGCTGGAGTCCCGCCATGAACGCACCCGCCCCGCATCAGAAGGTCGCCACCGGCGGTGAGGTCGTCATCCGTTGCCTCGAGCGCGAGGGCGTGGACTTCGTCTTCGGCTACTCCGGCGGCGCGGCGATGCCGATCTTCGACGCCCTGGTCGATTCGAAGGTCAAGCTGGTCCTGGTCCGCCACGAGCAGGGCGCGACCCACATGGCCGACGGCTACGCCCGCTCGACCGGCCGGCCCGGCGTGGTCCTGGTGACCTCGGGACCCGGCGCCACCAACTGCGTTACCGGTCTGCTCACCGCGCTGATGGACTCGGTGCCGATGATCGTGCTGACCGGCCAGACCATCAGCCCGATGCTCGGCAAGGACGCCTTCCAGGAAGCCGACACCACCGGCATCACCTATCCCGTGGTCAAGCACAGCTACCTCGTCAAGAACGCGGCCGATCTGCCGCGGGTGATGAAGGAGGCCTTCCACATCGCCACCACCGGTCGCCCGGGTCCGGTGCTCATCGACCTGCCCAAGGACATCACCCAGGGCCCGTGTAGCGCGCCGTTCGTCGACCAGGTCTTCCTGCCCGGCTACAAGATCCCCGGCAAGGGCGACGCCACGCTGATCCGGCGTGCCGCCCAGTACCTGGCCAAGGCCAAGAAGCCGGTGCTCTACGTCGGGCACGGCTCGGTGATCTCGGGCGCCGGCAAGGCGATCATGCAGCTCGCCGAGAAGCTCAACGCGCCGATCGTCAACACCCTGCTCGGCAAGGGCGCCTGCCCCGAGGACCATCCGCTGCACCTCGGCATGCTCGGCATGCACGGCACCGCCTACGCCAACAAGGCGGTCAACGGTTGCGACCTGATCATGGCGATTGGCGCGCGCTGGGACGACCGCATCACCGGCAAGCTCTCCGAGTTCTGCAAGGACGCGATCAAGATCCATGTCGACATCGACGTCGCCGAATTCGGCAAGATCGTCAAGCCGCACGTCTCGATCGCCGGCGACGCCAAGCTGGTGATCGAGGAGCTGGTCCCGCTGGTCACGCGCTGCGACAGCGCCGACTGGGTGAAGGAGGTCAACGGCTGGCGCAAGCAGTACCCGCTGAAGTACCCGAAGAAGGGCGGCCTGCGCGCGCAGTACGTGCTCGACCGCCTCGACAAGCTGGGTTCGCGCGACTGCTTCGTCACCACCGACGTCGGCCAGCACCAGATGTGGGCGGCGCAGTTCTGCCTGACCACCAAGAACCGTCACTGGCTGTCCTCGGGCGGCGCCGGCACCATGGGCTTCGGCTTCCCCGCCGCGATCGGCGCGGCGATGGCCAATCCCGGCAAGAAGGCCTGGTGCATCGTCGGCGACGGTGGCTTCCAGATGACGCTCTGCGAACTCGCCACCGCGGCGCTGCAGAAGGTGCCGGTCAAGATCCTGGTGATCAACAACCACTACCTCGGCATGATCCGCCAGTGGCAGGAACTGTTCTTCGACAACCGCCTGTCCGGTGCCGATCTCGAAGGCAATCCCGACTTCTGCAAGCTCGCCGGAGCTTATGGCATACCGGCCAAGCGCGTCACCCGCGCCGGCGACGTCGACAAGGTGCTCAAGTGGGCGATGGCCTACGACGACGGTCCCTGCCTGGTCGAAGCCGAGGTGGTCAAGGAGGACAACGTCTTCCCGATGATCCCCGCTGGCGCCGCCTTGTCGGGGATGATCATCGAGAAGCCCAAGCACAAGATGGAGAAGCCGTCGGGCTCCACCTGAGTGCGCTACGGCGGCCTGCTCTTCGCCTTCATAGCCATCGTGCCGATGGCGCTATCGATCTGGTGGTGGTTCCGCGAAACCAAGCCGGGAAGACGAGGCGAAGAATGGCCGATGCTGGCGATGCTCTTGTTCATCTCCACCATCGTCATCATTGCCGCTTATCTGACCCTGATCGTTTTCAGAATTTTCTGACCCCAGACCTGGATCGCCCATGACTACCGCCGCCGCCCCCGCCATCATCGCCACCCCCGTGCACACCATCTCGCTGCTGGTGCGCAACAAGCCGGGCGTGCTGGTGCGCATCGCGCTCGTCTTCAGTCGCCGCGGCTACAACATCGACAGCCTGGTGGTTTCGCCGGCGTTCGACGCCGAGATCGCGGGCTACAAGTCCTCGGTCGGCGAGTTCTCGCGCATGACCATCACCTGCTCGGGCGATCCCGAAAACCTCGAGCAGATCGTCAAGCAGCTCGAGAAGCTGATCGACGTGGTCCACGCGCTCGACCACACCAACCAGTCGGTCATCCAGTGCGAGATCGCGCTGATGAAGATCAAGGTCAGCCTCAAGGAGCGCACCGAGATCCTGCAGATCGCCGAGACCTACAAGGCCAAGGTCGTCGACTACGGCCACGACTCGCTGATCCTGCGCTGCGCGGGAGAGGGCGACAAGCTCGACGCCCTGATCGCCCTGGCCAAGCCGTTCGGGATCATCGAACTCGTGCGTTCCGGCAAGGTGCTGATGGTGCGTGGACTCGAGACTACATGAGCACTTCCCGTCACGGGGGCAGCGCCGGAGGCGCGTTCGTTGGGGGG